>VXRG01000117.1 GCA_009838625.1 Caldilineaceae bacterium SB0664_bin_27 | reverse complement strand
CCGCTGGCATGAAATCCCCATCTGACCTTCTTCGCCCCAAATCTGGTCTGCACCCGTCACAGTCATGCAGTCTTCGCTTTTCGTTGACTTCGAGCCCGGCTTGGAAAGCTAATATTGCCACATTCACGTCGCTCCTTTCGGTCCTGACCCACCTCAGCCGGTTCAGGTTGGGGCATCTACGGAAAGACCTTATGCAGCGCAAAATCGTCGACCTGAGTTACCCTCTTGCCTCTTCGACGCCCCCGTTTCCTGGTGATTCTCCTGTCGAGATCGAGGTGCGTACAGTTATTCCCGCCCATCTCCCACCCGGCACAGCGGGATATATGAATACCAGCAACGTGCGCTCTTCACTCCACACCGGCACCCACATGGATGCCTTCTTCCATTTTTTCCACGGCGGGACCACCATCGACCAGATTCCGCTGGCACAGTGCATCGGCCCGGCCCTGCTGATCGACCTCTCCACCAAACAGCCGATAGAGGAAATCACCGCCGATGATCTGGCCCCCCATCGCCAGGCCATAGCTAGTACACCCAAATTGATTCTGAACACCGGCTGGGCGCAGAATTGGGGCAATGACCAGTATTTCACCGACTATCCGCCTTTGACCAGGGGCGCAGCCCGTTTCCTCGTGGACTGCGGCATTGAACTGATCGGCATCGATACGCCGTCGGTCGACTATTCGCCGAACGATGTCCACTTTGTACTACTGGGGAACAACGTCCTGATCGTCGAAAATCTGACCAACCTCGACCAGATTGGCCAGCACCTCTTCGAATTCGCGGCCATCCCTCTGAAGATCACAGGCCGGGACGGGTCCCCCGTGCGCGCTATCGCCATCACCGAAGAGACGTAGTGCATCCCGTACCACTCTCCAGCTCGCTTCCGCCGCAACATACCCGGATATGAATGACCTGAAGAGGCTAAATCATGGCACAGAAGATAGCAGAGAAAGCGGCGCCTGCCCTCCGCAGTGACAACACACCGCCGGTCTTTGACAGCAGCCCCACGCCAGCGGAACGTTTCTTCTTCGACAATAATGGCTACCTGGTCCTGGAAGATTTTCTGGAGGCGGATCACGTAAATGCCCTGCTCCAGACACTCTGCCGCGTGATGAAACATCGACGTAGCCTGCAGGAGAAGGAGTTCCCTCATACCGGTATCACTACGCTTATGGGCGAAGAGAGTACCCGGATATTCTACATTCTAGACGACGATCCCCTGTTCCTGGAGATGCTCGACTGGCCCGCCATTTGGCCCTACGTAACCGGCCTTCTGAATGCCCTCCCTCATCACCATGCTTCCGACGCAATAATCGAACATGGAAGCGATCTCATCGGCCGCGGCATGAGATGGCATATTGACGGCATTGACGACGGATTCAGAAACCTGGGCCCGCAGATTCCTCTGCTGCAACTCAAAATCGGCTACTATCTCAGCGACATGACCCAACCCGGCCAGGGCAATCTCTGCGTCGTGCCTGGCAGCCATAAGGCAGCCTCTGCGCCAACTCGCGAAGACCTGCAGCAGTGGGGGACGTCTGCCGGGGTTACGGAGATCTGCGCGCCGGCAGGGACCGCCATCCTTTTCCACAATGCCCTCTGGCATTCCGCCGGCCCGTTCAGCAGTGGGCAGGGCCGCCGCGCCATGCTTTACTATGCCTACGAGCATCCCTGGATGATCGCCTCGCAGGAGCACTGGGGTTATTCCAGCGATTTTTACAACAGCCTTTCCCCCGAACGCCGCAAACTGTTCCATGGGTTTCTGTTTGACCCACCCGAGCAGCGCTGGGGTTAACGGTTGTCAATCGGTATTCAACTCTCCATGCCCCGATCTCATCGGCCCTGAATCTGGACTGAATATTGTCTCTGCTGGTAGGATAATTCCTCTTACCTGCGTTGCATTTCTCCTGCAACGAAAACCTCAGCTAGGCGGTCATCGTAGGGCGCACGTGGACTCAAGGGCAACGCTTCTCACAGGAGGCGTATCAACGCAAGTGTGCCCCCGCGGGTCCTACCCGCTGGTGATCTGATGGAGGGAGAGGAATGAAGCTATCAGCCTTTTGGAAAATCTGCGCAGTATTTGCCACAATCGCCTTCGCCGCTTGTGCTCCAGATGCCTCTCCCAGTTCCGAGCAGCCAGACGCCAACGGCGCGGCTTCATTGCCTCCCACAACGGCGCCAGCACACACGCCTTCCCCGACCCCGGTAACCGCCGCCGCAGAAACCAGCACACCGGCCCCCGAGCCCGAATCCCAACAAACGCTGGCTTGGCCGGCCATCAATCTGGTCGAAAAAATGTCCGGCTTGAGAAATCCTGTCGACCTTGCCCACGCCGGAGATGGCTCCGGGCGCGTTTATGTGGTTGAGCAGATCGGGATGGTTCAGGAGTTCACCAATGGCTCCCGGGGCCAATCCGCTTTCATGGACATCCGCGACCGCGTCAGCTGCTGTGGCGAGAGAGGACTGCTTGGCATCGCCTTCCCCTTCGACTTCTCCACCAGCCGAACCCTGTACGTCAACTACACCACCACCGTCCCTGGCCGGCTCCATACTCGCGTCTCCCGCTTCCGTCTTCTTCCTGACTTCCACAAGGTCGATCCGGATTCTGAGGAAATCCTCCTGCAGTTTTACCAACCCTGGGGCAATCACAACGGCGGCCAGATCGCATTCGGCCCCGACGGCTACCTCTGGATCGGGACCGGCGACGGCGGCAGCGCCGCCGATCCCCGGGACAACGGACAGAAGGGCCAGACGCTACTCGGCAAACTCCTCCGTATTGATGTCTCCCCTGGCGATGCACCCTACTCCATTCCAGAGGACAACCCTTTCGTCGGCGATGATCAGTTTCTCGATGAGATCTGGGCCTACGGTCTGCGCAACCCCTGGCGTTTCTCCTTCGACCGCGAGACAGGCGACCTCTACATCGCCGATGTAGGCCAGAACGCCTGGGAAGAGGTGAACTTCCAACCGGCCGACAGCCCTGGCGGCGAAAACTACGGATGGCGCATCATGGAAGGCCTTCACTGCTTCAATCCCTCGTCCGGTTGTCCCACAGAAGGACTGATCCTGCCGGTGGTCGAGTACGATCGTATCAGTGGCAAGTCTATTACCGGCGGGTATGTCTACAGGGGACAGGGCCACCCCTCTCTGCAGGGCATCTACTTTTTCGCCGACTATGTCACAGGTAATATATGGGGCCTGAGGCAGGTGAACGGCGTATGGGCGTCCGAACTATTATTGGATAGCTCCTACAATATCAGCAGCTTCGGTGAAGATGAGGCCGGCAATCTCTATCTCCTCCATTACAGCGGCACAATCTATCAGATTCAGGCTGCTGCTGAAAACTGATACACTTGAACCGACGACAAAACTGCGACTGGCCCGTAAATGACTGTCTTTCGAACAGCCCCACGAGCGCACACCACCCGCTAAAGGACCCGCCATGGACTACGACCTTATCATAATCGGCGGCGGCATTGTTGGCTCGACCGCCGCCTATCGCGCCGGTCAGCTGGGCGCTCGCACTCTGCTGTGCGACCGCCGTGACACAGGCCGCGCCACCGACGCCGGCGCCGGCATCCTCGCCCCGGAAAGCAGCACACGTGATGGTCGGCTCTGGTACGACTTCGCTCTCGACGCCGTAGACTTTTACTCCGTGCTGATCGATGATCTCACTGCCGACGGCGTCTCCAACGAAGAGCTCTCCCGGGCGTATAGCCTGTGTTCCAAACTGTCCGTCGCCCTCGACGACGCCGAAGCGGCCGCCCTCGCCGAGATGGAGCAGGAGATCTATGCCCGCCAGGAGGAGCGGCGCCCTCCCTCCACGGAGTTGATTCGACGCATCTCTCCCGCAGAAGCCCGCGACTCCTTCTTCCCTCCACTGGCCGACGCCAGTGCAGTCCTGCTTCAGCCTGTCTCCCGCCGCGTCGACGGCCGGCTGATGACCGCAGCTCTCGAACACGGCCTGCGCAGCCGCGGCGTCCGGACAGTCGAAGCTGACGTGTCAGCCCTGATGCTGGAAGACGGCCAGGTGAACGGTGTCCGAACCTCTGCAGGGGAAGAATACACGGCCGGCGCAGTTCTGATCGCCGGTGGAGCCTGGTCAGCTGCCTTCGCCGACCAGTTGAACGTCAGGATTCCCGTTTCCCCCCAGCGCGGGCAGATCATCCATCTGCTTGTCCCCAGCCAGGATACGAGTACCTGGTCGATCGTCGGCGGATTCAGCGGTCACTATCAGGTGCCCTGGCCCGGCGGTCGCGTCGCAATCGGCGCCACGCGCGAAACCGGCAGCGGCTTTGTTCCCAACGCAACCGTTTCGGGCATCCAGGAAGTGCTGCACGAAGCGCTACGCCTTTCTCCTGGCCTGCGTGACGCCGCCATCCACGAAATTCGCGTCGGTTTGCGTCCCTACACCACCGATCACCTGCCGCTGCTGGGGTCCGTTCCAGGCGCGAAAGGTGTATTTCTTGCTACCGGGCACGGGCCTACCGGTCTCACCCTAGGCCCGTTCAGTGCAAAGCTGGTGGTCGAGCAAGCCCTCGATCAACCGGTCTCCTGGGACCTGGCGCCCTTTTCAGTAACACGCATCTTTCACTAGGTGAACGGCGTCTCCTGAGCCCGGCCGTTTAAGGACGACATGTAGTCACACTGCGCGCTCAGTCCCCGGCACATTTCGAAGGTTGCAGCAAGAGTTCCGCAAGAAAACCAATGCATTCGATTCTGTAGCATCGACAAAAACTTCAAACTGAATGAGGCTTCCCTATGGGCGAAATCCCCCCCGCCATCGAATCAATTCCAAGCGACTATCCCACCAACACCGATCCCTCTCCCAATACGCGCACAGCCTACACAATCAAAGAAATGCCGGAGGACCTCCGCCCTAGAGAGAGGCTGGAGTATGTCGGTGCCGGCGCCCTCAGCGCCGCCGAACTCCTCGCAATCGTGCTGCGTACCGGCGGCCCGGGCGAAAACGTCATCCGCCAGGCCGAGCGCTTACTGACTGATTTCAATGGCCTGCCCGGTCTCGCCCACGCAAGTTTCGAGGAGTTGACAAAGACGCGCGGCATCGGCAAGGCCAAGGTGACACAGATCAAAGCCGCCCTCGAACTGGGACGCAGACTGCTGCTCGCCGCGCCGTTAGAGCGCGACAAGATCCAAAGCCCCTCCGATGTCGCCAATCTTCTGATGTTGGAAATGGGTATGCTGGAGCGGGAACAGGTACGGGTCGTTCTCCTGGACACGAAAAACAATGTCCAGCGCACCCCCGTCGTCTATTCCGGCAGTCTCAACGCCGCCGTCATTCGTGTAGGAGAAATCTTTACCGATGCCGTGCGCGCCAACAGCGCCTCACTCATCGTCGTCCACAACCATCCCAGCGGCGACCCAACACCCAGCCCTGAAGATGTGCAGGTGACAAAACAGATCGTCGCCGCGGGCAAGCTCCTTCAGATCGATGTTCTCGATCATCTGATCATCACCCGTAACAGCTATGTCAGCTTAAAGGAAAGAAGGCTGGGGTTCGATTGATGCGGAGCGTCGCAGTTACGCCAGCGCGCTGACACTCAGTAGATAATCAGTCACCGCGCGCACGTCGCCCGCATTTAGCTGATGGTCGCTCTTTGTGCGCACATACTTCTTCAACTGATCGACCCGCAACACCGGCATCGAGGGGTTCTCAATCTCAAGTTGCATGGCCGGATTGATGAAGACCGCCGCGCTCTCGATCGGAATGTCGGCAGCGTTCACGGCTAATTCACCGCTCGACTCGCCCTCTTGGAGCAGCTCCCGGACTTTCCGTTCGGTCTCCTCGATCTCACGTACGGGGTTGCCCAGTCCCTCCCTGTTGAGAAAAGTGAGCAATCGGCCCAGACTGAACCGTTCCCGCCATCTGTCCCCGTAGACGCGCACAGTTCCTTTGTCGCTGCGCACAAGAAAGACCCGTACGCCGGACGGTCCCACCAAAATGTACGGGACTTCATCCAAGCCCCATAGAAATAGCGAGTACTTGTCGTCAAACCCTTTCAGACCGTTCTCGACAAGCTCATCCGGTCGCGCGACTCGCTTGCTGCCAGGCCAGCGCCGCGGCGCAAAGCGGTTAATGTAGTAGCTCCCGACATTGGAGGCGATAAAGCCCACCGCCAGCGCACCAAAACTGACAACAGTCCAGTAGCGCTGGATAAATCCGGTCAGAGCGTTGGATGTCGGTTCATCCGGCGGGAACCAGTTCGGCGTAAAGCTGGCGAGAAGGCCGACAAAAAGGATCGCCAGACCACCCAGGGCAATCCGCCGCCCCCTCTGCTCTCTTGACTTTATCGCCGGCAGATTGCGGTATACTTTCATGAAGTTCAGGTCTTAGGTGATTTGGCCGGCTACCGTTGGAGGGCAACCATTTCATCGGAGTTGTCGATAACTTCGCTGACGCCCGACTGAATCTCCTCAACCAGCCGTGAATCGATCAACTGCTTCGCGTTGCGAATCGTGTGGCGGATGGCGTTGGCGTTGCTTCTGCCGTGGCCGACAACCATCAAATTGGACAGACCCAGCAGGACCGCCCCTCCAAACTCGCTGTCGTCAAGCCTTCGCGCCATTCTGCGCAGCGCGGAGCGAACCAGCAGACCGCCAATGCTGCTGATCGGGCCGGCCGTGATCTCATCCAACAGTACACCTTGAAGTAACTTGACAATGCCCTCCGCGCCTTTCATGAAAACATTGCCCGTAAAGCCGTCCGTGACCACCACATCGGCAATGCCGCTGGTCACGTCCCGAGCCTCGATATTTCCCATAAACCGGATGCCGGGCGTTTCCTCCAGCAACGCAGTCGCCTCCAGAACCAGCTGATTGCCTTTGCCTTCCTCTTCACCATTGCTCAAAATGCGAACGCTCGGATTTCGCACGCCCATGATACGTCGCGAGTAGACACTGCCCATCACGCTGAACTGCTGCAGCTGCTCCGGCTTGACGTCGGTATTGGCCCCAACATCCAGGATCAGGCAGAATCCCCGCAAAGTGGGAAAAGGAACGATCAACGCCGGACGCAGGATACTCTGCATCCGACCAAAGTGCAGAATGCCGGCAGCCAGCGCGCCGCCCGTGTTGCCCGCCGTCACAAATGCATCCGCCTTGCCTTCCTTCACCAGCTTGCAGGCTACCACCATTGAACTGTTCTTCTTGGTGCGTACCGCTTTTGCCGGTTTGTCCGACATTTCGATCACTTCATAGGCCGGCACGATCGGCAGGTCCAGCCTGTGCGTCGGATGCCTCGCCAACTCCCTTTCTATGACGTCCGGGCGCCCCACCAGCGAAACAGTAACGTCGTACTGTCGTGCCGCCAATATCGCGCCGGCAACGATTTCGCGCGGTGCGTTATCGCCGCCCATGACGTCAAGGGCAATATTCATGCAGACTTTCCTCCAATAGGCAATTGAATCAATGCTATACTACTATAGGTCCGGAGCATTTGAGAAATCGTCCCAAATGCAAGAGATACCGTGCCGGATTCGATTTTCGTGGAGGGGCTGCCAATCTGCTGCCGCAACCACCAATGAGCGAGAGTATGAATTTCGGACCTGAAGAGATGGCGCGTAGAGTGCAGGACGACGGCATCGTCGCCATCGTACGCGGGGACTTTCCTGCCCAGAAAGTGCTCGAAATCGGCGACGCTCTTTTGGCAGCCCCTGTGCATGTGATGGAGGTAACTCTGAACACGCCCGGTGCGCTCGAACTTATCCAGATGTTGCGGGCCCGATTCGGCCATAATATGTGCATCGGCGCCGGAACAGTGCGTACAGAAGACCAGTTCGATGCCGCCCTTTCCGCCGGCGCACAGTTCACCGTCGCGCCCGGTTTCAACCCTGCCGTAGTTGAACAGGCACGTAAGGCCGGCGCCTTGCACATTCCAGGTATCTACACCGCCACCGAAGCCGAGACGGCCCACGCAGCCGGCTCCCTTCTCCTGAAGCTCTTTCCCGCCAATCTCGGTGGCCCTGCTTATCTGAAAGCCCTGCGCGCCCCGCTCGACGACATCCGGTTCGTGCCCACCGGCGGCATCGGCCCGGAAAACGCCGCTGCTTGGGCCGCCGCCGGCGCTGCCGCACTGGGCGTCGGCAGCTCCCTCGTCAGCGGACCGGACCAGACCATGGCTGACCTGATTAAGCAAGCGCGCGCCATACGTCAGGCGTGGGAATCCGGCTGCAGTTCCTAGTAGGCGGCCGTTTCCCGTCTATTCCCGCAACTCGTTCATCGCTGCTGGCAGAATTGTAAGCAGATCCGAGGCAATTGTCCCGGCGCTTCCAATCCTCTGTTCGCACAGCTCTCCGGCACGTCCATGAAGCCAGGCACCCAGACACGCGGCCTGAAATGGTGACAGACCCTGGGCCAGCAACCCCGTGATCGCACCTGCCAGAATGTCCCCAGTACCCGCCGTAGCCAGCGCGGCAGTGGCCACCGGCAACACAGCCAGCTCCCCTTCAGGCGCTGCAATGACGGTATACGGCCCTTTGAGCAGCACGACCGCCTGCCAGGCCGCCGCCCGCTCCCGCGCCAGCTCCCAGCGGTTGTCTGCAACCTCCTGCGCCGACGACAGTCCGCAGAGACGCGCCATCTCCACAGGGTGCGGAGTCAGGACGCAGTCCGCCGGCAGCAGCGACGGCCAGTCCTCCAGCTGTGCCAGAAGGTTGAGGCCGTCCGCGTCAATCACAGTAGGCGGCAACAATGGCCCCTCAGCAGGCAGTTGGTCGCGGCGGCGGATAGTGCCGAATGGCGAGTCTGTTGACGCGTTCGCGTCTGATCCCTGTTGCCCGTCTTCGATCGCCTGACCGTCAGAGGGACCATACGCGCCCGGCAATGCTGACGGGCGCCGCCTGTGATTCCTCAGCAGCAGCCGCTCCATAAAGGCCCGCGTTGCGCTCTCCTGCCCCAGCCCGCAGCCAATAAGCAGCGCGTCATACTCCCCCAGCTTTGCCGTGACATTGGCCGCCGCAGTCTCATTCACCACCCCCAGGTCATGGCTCAAAAGGATCCATGTCGGTTCAGCCAGTGCCGACGACACCGGCACCCAAACCGGCTGAGGAATCGCGCCCGTTACCAGCCCTGCGCCTACACGGCACATCGCCGCGCAGCTGAGATAGGCGGCGCCCGGATAGTTCACGCTGCCCACTACCGCCATCCCCTTGCCAAATACACCTTTGTGACTGTTGCGGCTACGCGTCGGCAAGAGGGCGGCCACCTGTTCCGGGGTCAGGAAAAACGTCCGCAAGTCTGAGGCAAGCTCAGTGGGAATGCCAATGTCCGCCACCACCAGCTCGCCGAGGACGCCCGCGCCGGGAAATTGGAACTGCCCCGCCTTCGCGCAACCAAATGTCACAGTCATATCGGCTGCAACCGTTGCCGCATCGAGCGCACCGCTGTCCGCGTTCAAGCCACTGGGCACATCGACAGCGACCACTGCCAGCGGCGGCTGAGTTTCTGGATCACGTGCTTCAGGGCCGGCTTCCTCCGCAGAAATTCGCCCGGGCAACGGGCGGCTGTCGCGCGCCTCCGCCACCTGCTGCAGGATGCTGGCCAGTTCACCCTCAATGGGCCGGTTGGTACCTGTACCCAGCAGCGCATCAACCACGACGTCAGCGGCGTCCAGCCAGGCTCGAAGCTGCACTGCATCCTCGTCTTCTTCCGCGTTATGGACGGGCACATTTCGCTCGACCAGCTTGCCCAAGTGGCCCTCGTAATCTTCCGGCGGAACCGCTTTCTTGCGTGAGCCTCTTTTTCGCTCCTTACTTCCAGCCTGCTCTTCCTTGAACGCCGTGCCGCCCCTCTTCCACAGATAGACCCTCACCTGATAGCCGGCGTCGTTGAGATGCCGTGCACAGACAAGCCCATCGCCCCCGTTGTTGCCCGGCCCCGACAGGACCAGTACTGTGCCGTCCCCACTGAGGATATAGTTCTCTTGAACTGCTTCCGCCAGGGCCGTACCTGCCTGTTCCATCATCGCCGCGTAGCTCCGGCCGCCTGCATCGGCCTCCTTCTCCAGAAGCTGCATCTCCGCGACGGATACGATTCGTGTATGGTCGGCGATCTCAATCATAGCGTGCCTCTTTCAAGCCGGTCTCGTCATTTCTACGCTACGCGTATCGGATGCGGTACCGGCTGGTTGAAGAGATAACCCTTTTCGTTGAAAGGAGTTTCGTCCGGTTGTCTATTTCCCGCGGCGTCCGTCGCCCGCGTCATAATCGTGTGCTCGCCCGGCCCCGCATCCCATGTAAGGCTGAAACGCGTCCATGAATATTTGAATGTGTTATCGCTGAGCACCTCCACAAGATGCTCGAAATCCGGTTGAATCTGCGGGTCCTCCAGCGTAGAGGCGTTCCATGTCGCTCCAAGATCGCTGCTCCACTCCACTTTCGCGATCGGCCCGTTCGGCGAGTGCGCGTAGCCATATAAGCTGTGTTCCCCCGCCGCCAAATCAGCCGGCCACGGCAGCGCCAGCGCGCTCTTGACCGTCTGAGTTGTCAAAGGCCTTCCCAGCGCTTCGCCTACAGGTGGATAAGCATCGCCGATCAAAGTATATGAGGTCGTGTTATTTCGGGTCCAAAGCTGCTTCGACGAAACGACGATTCTACCTAACCACTTGACATTGGCCGCTCCTACCCATCCGGGCGCCAGCGCCCGCAAGGGAAAGCCGTGATCCCTCGGCAGGACTTCACCATTCAGTGTATAGGCAAGCAGCGTATCCGGATCCATCGCCTTTTCAACCGGCATGACACGCCGGAAGCCCTCTTCCGGTGAATCCGTGTCCAACCCAATCAAAAGCACGCTGACCGCCTCTTCGGTGATGCCTGCCCGTTCCAGCACATCCCGCATCGCCGCCCCTGTCCATACGCCGTTGCTGACCGCCCCCGTCTTCCACTGTGTCCCCTTGGCGGCCTGTCCTTTCACCAGGTCGAACATGGACCGATGGTTTCCCGCACATTCCAGGTACGAAATGAACGTCCGGCTGGGTAAATCCAAAATGTCATCGTAGGTAAGTTCCAGCGGATTGGCGACCGCGTCGCCTTCGATAGAAAGCCGCCAGTCGGCCGCGTCGACTTCCAGGCTGACCGAGTTGTTGCGCACAAAAAAGAACTGGCTGGGAGTGATCAGCCCCTGCATGTTTTCCAAGCGGGCTTCCAGATTCCCGCCGCCGAGTTCGATGAACGGCGCCGGGTCCTTACTGAATGGGGGAGCTTCTGCCGAGCTCTCTTCTGCCGCCGGCAGCGTCGCCGTGGGCAGTGGCAGACCCGTACAAGACGCCAGCACAGCCGCAGTCCCGCCGGCCGTCAGTAGCTGCAAAAGACGACGCCGGCTCATGCCTCGCTCACGCGCGAGCTGCCAGAGATCGCCTCTCTCTTCTGGGTCCTTCCGTACTCCCAAACTCTCTGTTGTCATCCCCTTACCCTCCCAACCACTACAATCAGCCGGCAGACCAAATCACCGGCGCGGGCGCAGTAAGCGTACAACGATCATTGAGCAGCTATGCATTCAACTGGGCCTGCCAAAACGCAGCAGATACCCATTACAGTCGCGAATCGCGAACTCCCTCATCCCCCACGGCTCGTCCGTCGGCTCCCGTTCGATGTGTACACCCGCTGCCTGGCACTTTTCAAACAGACCATCAACGTCCTCGCCCATGAAAACATAGAATCCCACCGGCGGTTTCTCCGGCAACGGTTGGTCCGTAAGGGTCAGCTGAATATGCGCGCCTTCCGACGTCCATTCACCGCGGTGGATGCCAGCGTGCGTGGGCGGGTCTCCGTACAGAAATCCGATCGTAAAGCCCAGCTTGTCACAGTAATACTCCGCCGCGACCTGCACATCCGGCACAGCCAGAATTGGCGCTAAACTGTAAGCAGCCTGCGCGTTGCCCGCCAGTTGTCCCGTGCGCCACTGCTCCGCCGTGATGCCGTAAGTGATCTTATCATGGCCGGTCTCGTCCTGATGATACTTCTGCCGCATCCTGCCCCGACGCCTGAATCCGACCTTCTCAGCCACACGTACAGACGCCCTGTTCTCCTCACTGATCCACAGCTCCACCCGGTCCAGCCCCATCTCATCAAAACCGTAGTCCAGCGCCGCCCGCACAGCCTCGCTCATATAGCCGTTTCCCCAATGGTCCGGGTGCAGAAAGTAGCCCATCCCCGGCACGCCGGCGTTCCCGATGTAATCGACATACCCCAGCGCCGGGCCGTCCTCTGCCGTCCGAACGGTCCAGACCGTCCCTGGCCCATCGAGCATGCCGTCGACCATCTTCTTTGTCTCCGTCGCAGAAGTGTGCGCCGCATCGTCCATAAACCGCATCGCTTCCGGCCTGCGATACGCGTCAAACAGGTCCTCCGAATCGTCCACGGCAAGAGGTCGTAAAATCAGTCGCTCAGTCCTAAGTGTAGAATGCATCGAATCGTCTCCAAAGGTGTACCGTTTCTCTATCGCTAATGTAAATGTGAAGCTTTATCAAATAGGCTGCGGCCAATTCACGACCATGTAGAGCAGTCGCACACAACCGTTTCAAACTTCTCGCCGCAAACTTCCCTTAAGGTCCGTACAGCGCCCGCAGAGGCTCCCTGAGCTCCGTCGCCTCCAGCAAATCAGTACTGTCACTGAATTGGTCAATGCTCCCTATGGGCCGACGCTTGGCCAATTGCATTATTTTCGGATTCCGGACAGACTGCAGCAGCGCGTCCGCGAAGCCGTGCAATGCCATCACGCGAAAGGGCCGGCCAAAAAAATTTATCGGACTCTCCGGCATCGGTTCCGTGAGATCGAGCCGGTTGTGCCGGCCAGCCGCGACCCCGTATGCCTCGCTCAGCCAGCGGTCCCGCCCCTGCCAGGTGGACGCCCTCTGTACTCCCATCAATATGTCGGTCAAGGCAGCTGCGCTTTCCAACTGCGAGAAAGCCGAGCCGAACCACTTGGCATACGGAGCATACTGTCTTTCCATCAGAAAACACAGGCGCATCACGTCCCGGACCAGTCGTGACGCAATCAACGCCGAGCCCAGCTCGTCGCCCACCAGCCCCGCGCGCCCCATCAGATGCTCCTCCTGCCCAATGCGAGCCCAACCCGCAGCCAGCAGATACCGCCACACATCCTGCGGATACCAGCTGAACCGCGCCCGCACGCTCTCCAACCCGATTTCGTCGTGAAAGATCCCGCCTGCCGTGATCGTGCGTAGCTTCTGTTGGGGAAAAGTCAGCCAGTCCGCCTCCCCAATTTCCCTGCTGATGTCGATTCCCAAGTACCCGCAGAAAAACCCGCCAACCGTCTGCGTTTCCACCCTGTGATTGACCGGCCCGCCTTCCGACGCCTCCATGAGTTGGACTCCATTGTCAACGGGGTCCGGTTCACTGAAATTCGTCGGGTAGCCCAGAAAACTGTGTGGTAATCCGGCGCGTAGTGCCTCGTCGATATCTTCAGCGTGAGTCTTCCAGTCATTCGGCCGCAGAAAAAGCTGTAGGCGCGGCCCCCAGCCATGGTCGGTCGACATCTCGTCGTCAAACCCAAGTGTCTCCGATCCCGGACCTATCAAGGCCGCGCTATGCCGCAGGCCGCTGAACGGCCCATCCAGCACCGGCCGCACCGCCTCCCAGTAAAACCGTCTGCTCAATTCCAGACCGGGAATGAACGCCATTATCTGAAACGCCAACTCGAAAGGAAGATCACATGATTCGTTTCGCGGGCCAAGTTTCTGGGCCAACCTACAAATTATTGAAGCGCGGACTCCCCCCACACAAACGCGCCGCCAAACAGCGTGGCCTCCACATCTGTCTCCAATATCGCCATCGGATGGATCGTGAAAATATCCTGTGACAGCACCGCCAGATCAGCCAACTTGCCCGGCGTAATGCTGCCCTGGCTGCTCTCCGTTCCGCCGGCGTATGCCGCGCCAACCGTATACGCCCACACCGCCTCCTTCACAGTCAGCCGCTCCTCAGGATACCACCCGTCACCGCCGGGGCTGCCGTCCGCCCTCATCCGCGTAACCGCCGCGTGAATCCCCTGGATCACGTCCGGCGTCTCCACCGGCGCGTCCGAACCGAAGGCCAGCCTTGCCCCGCTGTCCCACAGGCTTCGAAAAGCATAGGCATAGCGGCTGCGCTCCCCCCAGTACCTGTCGGCCAGGAGCATGTCCTGTGTGGCGTGGATCGGCTGCACCGACGCAATGACATCCAGCTCCGCGAAACGGGCAATGTCGTCCACATGCAGCACCTGCGCATGCTCGATGCGGTGCCGCAAATGCAGCCCCCGACCAGCGCGACGGCTCGTTTCCAGCGCGTCAAGCACCATCCGATTCGCCCTGTCTCCAATCGCATGTGTGACCACCGCCAGCCCTGCGTCCGCAGCCCTGGCAATGATGTCCGCCATCTCTTCGGCGCCAGTCACCGCGATGCCGGTATTCTCGGGTTCGCCGTCATACGGCGCCAGCATCCACGCCGTCCTCGGCCCCAGCGCGCCGTCGCTGAAGACCTTCACCCCGCCGATGCGCAATAACTCGTCGCCAAGTCCTGTATGCAGCCCCAGCCGAATCGCGCTGTCCAGCTCGGCCACAGGGATCTGTGCCACCGTACGCAGCGTGAGATCACCTTCCGCGCGCAGCTGTTGAAAGGCCCGCAGAGAGCCAGCCGCCTCCTTGGTGTGTACGCCCACGATCCCCATGCGGTTGACCACCTCCTGCGCGTGGCGCACCGCGGCCTCAGCCTCGGCATCAGACGGTTCCGCCATGCAAGGAAATGCCAGATCCATCGCCTTTTCCAAAAGAATGCCCGTCGGCCTTCCCGCGCCATCGCGCACAATCTCGCCGCCCTCCGGGTCCTCTGTATGGGCTGTGATCCCCACCTGTTTCAATGCCAGACTGTTCACCCACGCCGCGTGGCCGCACTTGCGCGCCAGGTAAACCGGATGCTCCCCCGCGACCGCGTCCAGCTGTGCAGCCGCGGGAAACGCGCCGCCCTCCCAGACCGACTGGTCCCAGCCGCGGCCTGTGAGCCACTGTCCGGGCGGCGCATCCGCAGCCCTCAACCCGACCCGCTGCAGCGCCGACGACAATGTCGCCACCCCGCTCAGATCGATCTCCCGCAGACTCATCCCGTAGGAAAGAAAGTGGATGTGTGCGTCAATGAAACCGGGCACGACCGTCGCGCCCCGCATATCAACCTCGCGCCCGCCCGGCGCCAGCAGCGACCGCACTTCACTGTCGTTGCCCGTGGCCAGAAAACGGTCGCCCGCGATCGCCGCCGCCGAAACCCGCGGCTGACGAAGGTCCATCGTGTGGATATTGCCGTTGAATAGCACCAGGTCCGCTTGCATGGCCGCCCCTACTGTGGATGGCCCCGAAAGGCCGCTCATCCGCTGCTTTCGAGCCATCAGTACCTTTTGTTCACTCTTCTTCTGTTATACCATACAGCCGCCGGGGCGCCACTGTAAAGATTCATCACCACAGAATTTGCGACTGAAACCGAGTCCGAAGGCGTGCTCTCCCGCGACCAGTCGCGGCAGCTTCCTTTCGCCAGCCCGCAGCTCAATACCACTTCATGAATGCACCATCGGATTTCCTGCCTCTCAGCATCGGTCTTCTCATCCTTCTGCTCTGGGCCGGCGCAATTGCCTGGCTGACATACCGACGTGACGAGCGGCGTTGGGATCTCCTCAGCGCAGCCCTGCTGGCCGGAATGTTTACAGCCTTCTTTGGGCGCACGATCAGCGGTGCCGTCTACCAGCCTGCCGACGGCGGCGACCTGGTCAGCTTCCTCTTCCCCATCTACCGATTCGCCGCCCGCACGCTCAGCCAGGGCCAGCTACCACTCTGGAATCCACATCTGTACGGCGGCGCACCCTTTGTCACCGACATTCAGGCCGGATTCCTCTATCCCCCCAATCTGCTACTCTTCCTGCTCAATCCCGCCTTCGACTACCGCTGGATGCAGCTCCTCAGCATCGGTCACCTCTGGTGGGCTGGGCTTGGTGTCTACGCGCTCGTGCGCACGCTCGGCCACAGCCGCCCCGCCGCCCTGCTGGCCGGGCTGGCCTTCGGCCTTTGCGACATGCTCTTCATCCATCTCGGCAATCTCAATCTCATTGCCGTCCTCTCGTGGAGCGGCTGGATCCTCACCGCCTGTCACCTCGCACTGACCCGCCGCAGCCTCCCTTGGGCCGCCGTCGCTGCCCTGCTCTTCTCCATCGCCAACTACGCAGGTCATGCCCAGAGCAGCTACTATCTGGGCATGACTGTGGGAATCTATTCGTTGGGCCTGCTGGCAGCTGACTATTGGGAAAATCTGGCCACTGGAGCCCACAGGACAGCCCTTCGACAGGCCTTGGCAGGCCTTCAATACCCTCTCACTGTATTCATCCTGGCAGCCCTTCTCTCCGCCCCAATCCTTCTCCCCGCATTTGAGATGCTCCCCTACACCCAAAGAGGGGCATTTGACTACCAGGATACCGTCTCCTACTCACTGGCGCCGGGACCCGCCTTTATCGGCCTGCTGACACCCGGTTTCTTCGGACGCGGGCCAGCGGCATATTGGGGTTCGTGGGACCGGGTCGAGCTGCCCTATGCCGGCCTGGTCACCCTCCTCCTCGCGGCCGCAGCCTGCCTGTTGTCCATTCCAGAGAGGCGGCGCCGCCTTCTTCCCTGGCTCGCGCTGGCCCTGTCCGGCTTTGCCATCGCCCTCGGCGGCAACACGCCAATCCACGGCTGGCTGACCCGGATCCTGCCCGTCTACGGCAGCTTCCAGGCCCCTGCCAGAACCATCGTCCTCTGGGCGCTGGCCCTGTCCGTGCTGGCGGCAATCGGGTTGGATGCTCTGCTGAAGCCAAGGGACAAAGACAGAGGGAGTCCCCTTTTACCCCACATCAACTTGTATTTTTCCGTGATAAGCATAAGTGGACCCACTTTCCTTCTCGTCCTCATAACTCTGTTGCTTGTCACGACGCGGTTGCTCAACGGGGACCCCGTGGCACTGCAGCGCGCTGCAACGGCAGGGCAGGCACTGCTGCTGGCATCCTTCGTATGGATTGCTGCGCGGATTCTGTTGGCCGAGTACCGGCGGCAGCGTCTTGCGAGCGGCACAGTAGCCGCGCTTCTTCTTGCCCTCCTTCTCCTGGAACTGTTCGCCGCCGGCGCGAACATCGACGCCAGCGGCAACGATCCCACAAGCAAGTTTCTCCATCCAGAGATTGTCGCCTTCTTGCGCGAGCAAGCCGGAGAAGAACCTGACTGCGCCCCCACCGGTGCTGAGTGCCGTTCTGCCGCTTCCGGCACGCCTTCCCGATATTACCGCATCGACACCCGTACCGGCATCCTTGATCTGTGGCAGCCTAACGCTGCGGCCCTCGCTGGCTTGCAGGATGTATGGGGCGTTTCCAACCCGCTGGAGTTGGTACACTGGCATACGCTTTGGGAGAACAACGGCGGGCGTCACACCCGAATCTACGACATGTACAACGTGCGTTTCGTCATCGTGCGCGACGGTACGCCCTTGGATGACCAATATACGCTCGCATACGACGCCCCTGGCCCCCTCGCCGTCTACGAAAATCCCGATCCGCTGCCCAGAGCCTGGCTTGTTCCCGAAGCGCAGTTACTCCCCGACGAAGAAGACGTCCTCGCTGCGCTGAAGCAACCCGCATTCGAACCGCTGCACACCGTCGTCCTGGCGCAGAACCATGACAACACATCAATCCCTGCGCCTGCGGACGAGTCACTCCCATTGAGCATGGCAGAACCCGTATCCGTTTCCGCTTACAGCCCGAACGAGATCCTGCTGGCTGCTCATGCCGAAAGGCCGGGATATCTTGTACTCAGCGAGGTCTGGTTCCCAGGATGGCTAGCGACCGTAAACGGGGAGCCCGCCCCCGTGTTGCGGGCCAACTACACCTTCCGGGCCCTGCCCGTACCCGACGGAGATTTGGAAGTACGGCTCTGGTACGCGCCTAAGAGCTGGCGGCGCGGGCTCGCGCTCCTTGGCGTGGGGTTCCTGCTGCTGGCGGGCCTGTATCTGTCGCGGCTAATCACTCCTAAAATGCGAGGCGTCCAGCGGGGCGTCTAAACAATTAATTGAAAAGAGAGAGGGCGATCTGCCTCCTGTCGCCACTCTCTCCACTCTACTCTTTCCTCACACCTCGCCTACGGCAGCACCGCTTTCGGCATCTTGCAGATCATCGTGTAGGCCGGGTCATATATGTTACCAAGGTCGTATTCCACCGTCTGCCCCATCAGAATGTGCGCGCCAACCGGATCGATCCCCAGATCCTTTTCCAGCCAGCGGATCATCTCCGTGGTCGCATGTTGCGTTGCCTGGTCCAGCGGACGCGCGTTGCCCGCGGTAAAGATGTACGCCTCGTTTTCCCCTCTCGGCCAATAGATGCGCCGCTCCTTCTGCACATCCACCGTAAAGCCCACGTCAAAAGAGATCTCCACGCCGGTGCCCACGATCTCACCATCCCCCTGCACCGCATGGCCGTCGCCTATGTGAAAAAGCGCCCCTGGCACGAAGACTGGAAGATAGACGGTCACTCCTTCGACAAAGCCGCGATAGTCCATGTTGCCGCCATGGGGACCGGAAGTGGCCGTCGAGATCGCCTCGCCGCGGTCCGGCGCCACACCAAAACAGCCCGGCATCGGCGCCAGCGGCAATGTCAGCGCACCCAGGCTCGTCTGCGGCTCCACCAGGGTCACCGTACCCGCCTCATTGTCCACCCGCCAGTTGGCCAGCTCCTGCCCCTCCGCAGGCCACGGCATATTGGGCACTTGATCCGGGTCGACGACATTGGGGGCCACCATCGTCCGCGTCCACCCGTAAAGGCGGTTGCAGAGCAGCTTGTCCAGGTGAACCACCAGCGTGTCCCCGGGTTCGGCCCCTTCTACAAAAAATGGGCCGGTCATTGGATTGCCCCCTGAGGTTACCGGCTGGCCGCTGCTGTCCTGCCCTCTGGCATCGACCGTAGTAGTTTCGATGCTGTCACCCGGCTGCACGCGTAACACAGGTGCATGCGAGCCGATCGTGCTGAAATAGTGGTCCGGCTGGAACTGATGAGTAGCCATACATCTGTCCTTTCGCGGCTGTCTGCTAAGGCGTCTCTGATTTGTATACCCTTGGGGATGAATTACAGTGATTGACCGGGAAAATCAGCCAAGACTGTCGGCAGCAGCCAGCCGGTCCGGTCACATTCTCAATTGGCAAACAACTGCCCTGTCGGGCCAATGGTCATTGCCGGCAGTGCTTCTTGACTTTTGATCATATGGTCGAGCAACTGAAGTTCACGCCCCAGATAATAGTTGCCCAACTCCAGGAGCTGCGGCACACTCGGCAGCGCCAGCATGCGGTGCTTGTCTTCGGGCCGCACCTGCAAAGTGATTGCCGTGAGAAAAGCAAGGCTGGTGGCATCCTCCGGCAGACGGTCCAATTTCAGCTGCACGCCTGTGGCCTTCGTCAACAGTTCAACATAACGCGTGATCTTAGGGCGTACCGTGTGGGCCCGCTCGACCGCCAGTTTCGTATCCCCGTCGGTTACTGGAAAGTGTCGCACTCGTCCCGTAAGATAGGGAAGATCGCGGTTCAACTCCTCGATCCGAAATCGACGTGTGCCCACAACCTGGATGTTCATCCTTCCATCCGGCTGACGGTCCACCTTTACGATTCGCGCAGCCGTCCCCACCCGGAGTGGCTCCGCATCGCCGCCTACTTCCAGGCCTTCCTTGATCAACACGACTCCGAACGCCAGGTCTTCGTCCAGGCAGCGGTTGATCATCTCCCGGTAGCGGGGCTCGAAGATATGCAGAGGCAGCGCCATACCTGGGAAAAGCACAACATTCAGAGGGAAAAGCGGCATTTCCATGGTAGAACTCCGTTGCCTAAGGGAGATTTCGTTGTCGCCTATGGGCCTTTCGTCTTGCACCGTTTAAGTTCCGTCATCATCATCAATCTCGTCGCTGTCCCTCGCTGTCTGGGCTAGTAAGTCGTCAGATACTTTCATGAATTCTCGCAGTACGGTTGTAGCAAACGCCCCTTTCGGCAGCGAAAATGCCACGACAATGTCCTTCCCCTTCTGCCTGACCGACAAATCGTTGAGCAGAATTCGACCCAGCCGCCGCGTACCCATCATCTTCGCCCTGGCCAGCGAGCCCATGTCCAGGCCGCTCTCCGTCCAGATTTCCTGCTCCAGCGCACCCGCCTCCGCCTCCGCCTCCCACATCTTTGGCCCATAAATTGGTGCTGTAAAACTGATCTCTTTCCGTTCGAAACGGCCCTGCTCTGCAGCCTGATCGGCGACCACGAACAGGCCACCGGTGTCATGCTTTTTTGCGATGTCTCCTGTCAGCAGCGTTGTGAAGCTGTCTTTTTGCTGCCGTAGAGCCAGGTAACGGTTGCACAGATAGCTTTGCACACTTGCAAGCAGAAGACTGCGCAACCAGCGGTTGGCCATTCTCTTGTTACCCTGGAGCAGCTCCCATCCGCGCCGCACGTTCGCGCCGTTCTGCCCCAGGCGTTGCGGTCCGTAATAGTTGGGAAGCCCGCTGTTCCGCACCTTTTCCGCTATGGCCGTCGCCCGCGCCATCGCCTCTTCGCCATCGACGGATGGTCGGGTTACCGTAATCGTAAACCGGTTGCCCAGCAGGTGTCCCTTTTTTAGCTTGTTGCGATGCAGGCGCACCCAGTTCACCGTCACCGGCGCCTTTTCGCCGATGCGCGCCGGCGCCGCCTTCAGAAACTCATCGTCTACGTGGCCGACCAATAGACTGAACGTCTGGGTTGCCCGCGCGTGCTTGTCCTTCATGCCGGCAAAACCGACCGCCCTGTACGGTAGATCGAACGCCTCTGCCAGCCCCTGTTGCACTTCCCGGCTGGTCAACTCCTCTTTGGTTATGTTGACATAGAGATGCTGGCCCTCGCCGCTTGCTTCGTATAGCGGAATCTCCTCAACCACAAAAGCATCGGGCGCGGACCGCAGCTGTCCTCCGAGCCCCGGCAGCCCCTCCGTACAATAAGGCAGTCTCAAATCCAGTTCCACGTCAGTGGACCTTTTCACGTTGTCTCAGAAAATTATAGCAGAACGATGTGCACCGCTTAGGAAGCTATGTTCCAATGGCACTGTGCCGCCGCGACTATTCGTCTTTGAAACAGAGTAAGCTGTAGCAAAATGGCGTGCCCCTCAGCCCGCCGTAGCGAAAACCCACTTCCTGCTGCCAGCGCCGCACCGTTCTCTGCAGCGCATATCCCGTGTGAGGCATCTCTTCACTGACCGCCAGACGCCCGCCCGCTTTCAGGACCCGGCGAATCTCTTCCAGGGCAAAGAGCGGCTGCGGCATCTCGGAGAGCGAAGCGATCGCAACCACAACGTCCACACTGTCCCTCTCCAGCGGCAGGCGGTACGCTCCGCAATGATGGAAACTGACGCGTGAGGCAATGCCGGCGCTCTCCACCTTCGCCCGCGCCGCGTCAATCATCGGCGCCTGTATGTCCACCGCGTGCACGCGCCCCTTGCTGCCTACCTGCCGCGCCATCTCGACAGTAAATGTGCCCGTGCCGCACCCCAAATCCAGCGCCGTCTCGCCAGGACCAATGCCGAACGGGCCCAGCGTGGACACGGGATCGCGATACCTCATGCGCAACGGATGGTCGAGGAGCTCCCGCAGCGGCCCAGGATACGGGCGGGGCCGTATGCGGTGCGCGATTCGCGTACCGACCTGCGCACCGACTGTCATGCCCACACATCGTATCAGAAGGTTTCCCAGTCCCATTCGTCAAGGTCCCGCGGCTGCCGAATTGTGTCGTACACAGGCAACCGCCTGCTGTTCACTGGCTGCTACAGGGAAAACGGATGCTCAGAATCCCTCCGGCAAAAACGGCGCCGCTGGCGTCCCGTTGCGCCAGGACAGCAGGCAGCAGAAACTCCCGCTTGAAGTTGCCGATCGAAATGAAAAGTTCGTCGCCCCGTTTCGTCAGGCGGATCTTGTCCAATTCAATGTGGGGCAAAGGCAGCTTGAGGACGAAGTCGTTGCCCTGCTCCTCGATCTCCTGTGCCCGTCCGACAAACATCACCTCGCCCGGGTCTCGTTGTCCGTACAACTCATCTGCCAACGACCGCAACGGGCCAAAGCCGACCATCTCTTCGCTGCGCCAGCCGCTGCATAGAATCGGCAGCGGGTAGAAGTCCCGTTCGATTTCAGCCAGGTAGCGGGTTTGCTGCTCCTGAAGTTGGCGCAGATACGGATCGCTGCTTGGCGCAAAAACGGTTGCTTCACCGGCTCGCCGGCCCCCCTTGTCGTCCGCGGAGCCCCCGTCACTCCCTTGCGCCCGCACACCAGGCAGGATGCGGTTGACTACCACAGCGTCCACTGGACAATCGAAAAGGGACAGATAGGTTACGGCCCGAGCTCCCTCCTTGATCACCATCTTTTCAGGATTGACCACTACCCGGTAACTGGTGGTCTGAGGGTCGCTCAGTACCTCCTGCAACTCCTTTACATCATCCACCAGCTTGGGCAGAGCGGCCAGCGCGTCCTGCTCCGGCATCAGCCGCCGCAACAGCCCCCCGGTCAGGCGCATCGCCGTCTCCCCCCAACCGAAAAAGCGCTCGACGTACCACTGGAAGCTCTCCGGCATCGCCAGCAACCGCATCGACTCGCCCGTCGGCGCTGCATCCACGATCACCCGGTCAAACTCACGCGTCTCCGCGTTGCGGTAGATCTGTATAAGGCTGAAGATCTCCTCCATGCCCGGGATTACTGCCATCTCTTCGGCAACCGTATTGCTCATGCCCTGCTTGCGCAAAACCTTGCCCATATAGCCCTGCAACGCGCCCCAGTTCTTCCGTACCTCGTCCAGAACGTTGATTTCCTGCGCAAAAAGATTGTCCGCTATCTCTGTCGGTTCGTTTTGCAGCGGTCGGTCCAGGCTGTCCGCCAAACTGTGTGCGATGTCCGTGCTCACCACCAACGTCCGGTAGCCTATCTGCGCGCAGCGCAACGCCGTAGCTGCCGCCGTCGTCGTCTTGCCTACGCCCCCCTTACCCAAATATAGAAGGATGCGCACTGTTTTCACCTCGCGTCACGGCACAATAACGGGGCGACTGATGTTCCTTGCCGCCGCAGAGGACAGATCCGCCCGCTCAACTATCTGTTTTGGCCGCCGCCCGCCCCTTTCTTTGCGCACGCCGCGGGGCGCCCCCGCGCCGCAAAATCGCGGCGACAGCCAGCGCGATCAGCACGGCCGCGGCCAGTACATAGAGCATTGCCGCTCGACTTAGACCGAACCAGCCCCGAATCCGCCACCAATACAGCGGCAGCTGGGCCCAATAACTCCACCGTACATGCCAGCGATGGCCGATCGAGACTACATATTTGCCCATCCGGTTGTGAGGCGTCCACACCACCAGATAGCAGCGCCCGCCCACCAGGGTACGCGTGTCGATGATAGGACCGGGATAGTAATGGACACGTGTCAGCACATCCTTAGCCGGTTGCAGAAGTTCACTTGGCGGCGGCGCCACAATCGCTCTGTAGCCCTGGGGCAGCTCCAGGGGCAGCTTCTCCGTGTCAGCACTGTACGGCAGGCTCCGTGCAACGACCGCAAACGTCGGCACCACCGAACCGCCGCGGGGCAGGACAGGCGCGAACATCTGCGCCCGCAAACGGTCGCCCGCCTTGCAGTCCACCCGGTACACATGCGTCTCACCAAGCCGGGTGAACGATCCAAAGATGAGCCGCTTCCGGCTGAAGTCGGCGAACGATTCGCCGTCTACCAACTGGCTGCCCGGACGGCTGCCAAATATAGGGACACTACCCGCAAGATCGACGCCGGGAACCGCTCGGGGCCCAGCTTCAGTACCTACCTCAGTCACAAACCCTCCTGAATAAGAATACGCATAATGAAGCGTGTACGTTGCAGTGCGTTATCACGGGCAAGAGTCTATCACCCGTGCGCACGCTCCGTCAACCGAACGCATGCCTTGCCAAAGCCACAATCCAGACCGCGCTTACCTCCTTTTGGGTCCTGCTTTATGACGCAAGAGTCTTGGAAATCCAGATTATTCTATGGTACGCTTCGAGAATGAATTCTCGCGTTCTCGCCCAACTCGCTCTCGTACATGTAGGCGTTTCTATCACCGTCGTTCCGGTCACCAGTACCCTGAATCGCGTGATGATAGCCGACATGCAGATGCCGGTAACAATGGTGGCCGTCCTGGTTGCATTGCCGTACCTGCTTTCTCCTCTGCAGATATTCCTGGGTAACTGGTCGGATCGCCATCCTGCGGCCGATTACCACCGCACACCTTGGATTCTCCTCGGCGGTCTTATCGCCGCGACCGGAAGTTACTTCACAGTCCACGTAGCCTATCTGCTGGACAGTAATTTCATGTTAGGTCTTGGGGCCGCTGTCGTCGTTTTCTGCCTCTGGGGAGCCGGCATCAACGCCGCCTCGGTCAGTTACCTCTCTCTGGTTACCGACCTCGCCGACGAAGAGGGGCGTAGCCGCGCCGTCAGCATCATGTGGACTGCGATGATCGCGGCGACGATCGTCACCGCTTATGCGTTATCTCTGATGTTAGAGGCCTTCTCGAAGGAGAAGCTCTTCACAGCATTTGGCGCGATCTGGTTCGTATCCGTCATCTTCGTTCTTGTAGGCAGTTATCGCATAGAACCCCGGGCATCAGCCAGAACCGCCCAACCTTCCAACAGTGCCGATGATCCCTTGCTGGTGCTGCGCTTGCTGGCTCTGAACCCACAAGCTCGACGCTTTTTTCTCTATCTGATGATCGTGTTGATCAGCATTCACGCCCAGGACGTACTGCTTGAACCGTTCGGCGCCGAAGCTCTGGGCATGTCGGTCTCAGTTACTTCCCGTCTGACATCGATCTGGGGGACAGGCCTCTTTATTACCCTGCTGGCCGGAATCCTGTTTGTAAAACGCTATGGGAAAAAGTCCGGCGCAAACCTCGGCGCCTGTGTGACCGCCGTTGCCTTCGCCGCGATTATCGCCACCGGACTGTTCGGCCAGTCCAACCTGTTTCTTGCCGCCGTCTTCCTGCTGGGGCTGGGCGGCGGCCTCATGACCGTCAGCAATCTCAGTTTTATGCTGGATATGACCCTTCCCCAGGCGGCCGGTCTCTACATCGGCGCCTGGAGCGTTGCGAACTTCGCCGGTCAGGCCGTCGGCAATATCATCAGCGGCATACTGTGGGATCTCTTCTACTGGCTGACGGGAAACTCCCTATTGGGGTACGCTGCCGTCTTCTCCCTAGAAATCGTCGGCCTGCTTCTGGCGGTATGGCTCTTCCGTTCAATCAGTGTCGAACAGTTCCGCCGCCAAGCTGAATTGCGCCTGCATACCGTACTCTCCCTGGCCTCCGATTGACTCCTTCCTTGCCCCTGTTCCCTGGCGCAAGGCCAAGCGCCAACCAGGGCCTGCAGAACAATCCCCCAGCTGCTTCGGCTATGCACTGTCCTGTCCTTCTATGCTATACTGAACCACAGAACCTGATTTTCGGACCGGTTCTGGTTGGCTCCGATCCCAGCTCTTCCGACTCTTGGCAACGGGCAATCTGCAGCGGGACATTTTCCCAGCCCCCGAGGACGATAGTATGGTCAAAGTCTTACTGAGTTACGATATGCGGGAAGGGCATGAAGAAGACTGTCAAAGGTATGTCGTGCAGACGCTTGCCCCAGGGCTTGCGCAACTGGGCCTGCGCATTACAGACGCCTGGTACACTCTCTGGGGCGAAGCCCCCCAGATCCTCGGCGGCGGAGTCCTTGAGGACAAAGAAGACGCCGCACGCATCCTGCGCTCAGACGAGTGGCAGGAACTGATCGCCGGCCTCGAACCCTTCGTCGAAAACTTCAAAGTCCGGGTCGTTGACGCCAACGGCCGCTTCCAATTCTGAGCGGCCTGTCCCCGCGCCGCGTCACATTGCACTCTCCATGGCTCTTGCCCGGTCGCCCGAGGATACCGCAACCGCAGCTCGCCTTCGGAGGGTTCCAGAGCCATCCGCACAACTTCATGACGGCGCCAAGTCAACTGCCGGCAGACCCTTGGCGTTGGTCGTCTTCCTGGAAAACGTTGGCCATATCCACGGCGTCAATCTACCCAACTGGGTGATGACTGTCATCGACTGGGTTACCGAAGAGTACGCCAAACTTCTGCTGCGTCTCCTCGGCGCCTACCGCCGCTACCATCGTATCGTCATCCTTGAAGACGAGGCCGCCACCGCCGCCAACCTGACCGGCGCCCTCATCGATGTCAGCGCCACTCACACCGTCGATCAACTTCTGCTCGTGCATGGACAGAACCGCTGCCTGATCGGTTATAAGGGGCGGGAACTCGTCGACGCTGCCGCGTTCGACCGGCTTCTGGCCCGCTATATCGAGGACAACTCCCTGCTCGACCTGCGCATGGTCTACGGTCTCAACTGCTACGGCGCCAGCCTGGCCTCCACCTGGCTGGCCCTGGGCGCACAAGCCGTAAACGGCGCGCAGGGTGTCAACTGGCTGCCGGAGCCCAGCCTAAGCCTCTTTCTGCGCAAATGGCTCGCCGGCTCCCCCTTCAGCGAAGCCGTAGGCTGCAGCGCCCGCCGCGCACGGGCAATCGGCAAATGCCTCTGGCAGGACAGGGCCGACGGCAGCGAACACCCGAACATCGCCGGCAGTCGACAGATCGTTTACGGCCAGCGCGACGTGACCATAAATTCGGTTAGCGGTCCGGCTGTAACCGCTCAATTCTCACACGTTCAAAGTGCCGCCGCCGCACGCCCCCAACTCGCGACTAACCGCGAACTGACCACCCCAGACTAGAGGAGCCGCTATGCCCCTGCCTAGCCGAAACGAAGCGATACAACTATTGCACGAATGGGTCGAAAATGAGGGATTGCGCCGCCACATGCTGGCTGTAGAAGCCTCTATGCGCGTCTACGCCCGTCACTACGGAGAGGATGAGGACCTTTGGGGGCTGACAGGTCTGCTCCATGATCTGGACTATGACCGTCATCCCGACATGGACGACCAGGAAAACGGCCATCCCCGTACCGCCCTCCGCCTTTTCCGCCAGCAGGACTACCCGTCGGAATTCATCCACGCCATCGAGGCCCACGCCACCTTCCTCGGCGTTCCGCGCCAGTCCAGGCTCGACAAAGCGCTCCTGGCCTGTGACGAGCTCACCGGCCTGATCCTCGCCTGTGCCTACGTGCGCCCCGACAAGGACCTGCGCGGCGTCAGGCTCAAATCCGTCAAAAAGAAGTGGAAGGATAAGCGTTTCACCGCCGCCATCGACCGCGCCGAGAATCTCCACTTTATCGAGGAGCTGGGCGAACCCTTCGATGAGCACGTGCAGCGCGTTCTCGACGCCATGAAAGAGGTCGCCTCGGAACTGGGCGTCTCTGGCGAACAGAACTGACTACGCCCGCGGCGCTTAACCTGGCTGCCTCCCGGCTCAGGATCCGCCCCCAGCCAGCGTATCCAGAACACGCGCCGGCGTCATCGGCAGTGTCCGAACCCGCCTGCCCGTCGCCGCCGTGAACGCGTTGCCGATCGCCGCGCCCACCGGCCCAATCGGCGGCTCGCCCATGCCGTAAGGCGTGTCAATACCGGTGTCCACCAGTACCGAACGGACATCCGGCGCTCTGCGCATCGTCAACAGCGGGTAGCTCTCGAAATTGCTCAATTCCAGCCGTCCGTCCTTCACATACGCCTGCTCGATCAGCGTCGACCCCACGCCCCACATCACGTTCCCCTCTATCTGCGCCTTCGCCCCATCGGGATTCACGACCAGCCCGCAGTCCACCGCACAGTCCACCCTGTGAACGGTGATCTCCCCGGACTCTTCGTCCACTGACACCTCCGCCACCTGTGCCACCACTGTGTTTGATCCAAAACAGGCGACGCCCCTTGCCCGGCTTTCAGGCGGCGCTGTCCCCCAGCCGCTCAGTTCCGCGACCGCTTCCAGTACCGCCCTCTTGCGACCACCAGCTGGACTATCCGGTAAATGATCGAGACGGAACTGAAGCGGGTCCGCGCCCGCCGCTGCTGCCAGCTCGTCGACGAAACTCTCCACCGCAAAAGTATTCGCGAAGAGTCCCAGCCCCCGCCACCATCCGGTCCAAACCGGCAGTGTCTTTCGCCAGGCCGTCACAGTGCGGTTGGGCACGTCATAATCGATTCGCGCCCCTACTGTTGCGCCGAAGTCCGCACCCAATACCACTTCCATGAACTCAGGCATGAAACTGAAGGCCACGTCGCTGCTGCCTTGCCGGTGCTCCATGGCGACGATCCGTCCATTACCGTCCAGCGCACCGGAGATAACGCTTTTCGTCGGCGGCCGCAGGTAGCCGTGAAGCATCGCCTCCGTTCGATCCCATCCCACATGCACAGGTGCGCCAGCTGCCTTCGACAGGCGCGCCGCTTCAACTGCCACGCCAGTATCGAGCTTGGCGCCAAAGCCGCCCCCGAGATAGGTTGGGACCACCCGAACCGTGTCGGCCTCCACGCCGAGCTCCTCGGCGATCAACCCCTTCGCCCTTTCGTGGGACTGGGTCGACACCCACACCGTCACCTGGTCGTCCAGTACATCCGCCAGTGCTGCCGGCGCCTCGAGCGGGGCCTGTACCGCAAACGGCGAACGGTAAGTAGCCGTGATAGCGGTCTCTCTCCCCAGCACACCGGCGGTGTTGCCCTCGCGCTGGATCGTGATGCCGCCCTCCCCTGCCGGTTCGATCAGCGCCTCGATCTCCTCCTGTTGCCACAGATGCCCTTCATCCCATTCCGTCTCCATAGCTTTCACCGCCGACCAGGCCGCGCTGCGAGAGCTCGCCGCCACCCCGACAAAGCCGTTTTCCACGTCGATCACGATCTCTTCGACGCCCTCCATCACTGCCGCCTCGCCTGCTGACGCGCCGACCAGTTTGGCCTCCAGTGTAGGCGGCCGCGCCACAGCGCCATATAGCATGTTGGGCACGCGCATGTCATAACCGTAAACTGCCTGCCCCGTTACCTTGTCGGGAATGTCAATACGCGCCACCGGCTGTCCGACCACGGTGAATTCATTCGTCGCTTTCAGCTGCAGCGCCTCCTCCTCGGGAAGGTCCCAGCTCGTAACCGCTCCAGCCAAACTGTAGAAGTCAGCCTTAATCTCAGGGCTGTCCGCGACCGCAAACCCGCGCCCCGCAACTCGCAGAGCCGCCTCCGGCCGCTTCAAAACCACCGCCGCCTCCCGCTGCAGCAAACTACGCATGCCCGCGGCCGCACGGCGCAGCGGCCCGTAACTGGTCGCAACCGAAAAGCTGCCGCCGGTACCGAAGCCGTCCACCAGCTTTGAAGAGGTATCCGCCTGCTCCACCACCAGGTCATCCCAACGGATGCCCAGCTCCTCAACCGCGATCTGGGCAATCGATGTATGAACCCCCTGCCCCATCTCCACCTTGGTCAGAGAGAGTCGTATGCGGCTGTCCTCCAATACCTCCAGCCAGAACGGCGGCTCGTCAGGCAGTTGCATGAAACTGCTCCCGGCGTGTTCAGCCTCCGCCATGCTCTCCGCCATGATTCCGTGGAGAATCGGCCTTCCGAAATACCCGCCCACGGCCAGACCTGCCCCCGCCGCGCCAAGTCCGATCAGAAAACCGCGCCGCGTGAGCCGCCAGCGCCTTCTCATGGCCGGAGTAGCTTCAGCCCTCTCCCCTTTTTGGGCTTCGTCGTTTCCGTTGTGCGAGCTGGCCGGCGGCCCCGCCTGCTCGCTGTGGTCCCGATCCTGCTTCATGTCGCCGCCTCCTTCTCACCCGACATCTCCGCTGCCTGCTGGATCGCCTGCCTGATGCGTACATAGCATCCGCACCGGCAATAGTTCCCGCTCATCGCGCGCACAATCTCCTCCTCCGACGGCTGCGGACTCTGCGCCAGGAACGACGCCGCCTGCATGATCTGCCCGCTCATACACCAGCCGCACTGGGGAACCTGGTGATCGATGAACGCCTGCTGAACCGGATGCAGCGCGATTTCTCCGCCTCCATTCGTTTCGGCCAGCCCTTCAATCGTGCGAATGTCGGCCCCCTGAACCGCTGCCAGCGGAATGAGACAAGAACGGACCGCCGCGCCGTTGACATGGACCGTGCACGCGCCGCAGATGCCTATGCCGCAACCAAACTTTGTACCCGTCAGCCCGAGCCAGTCCCGCAGCACCCATAGCAGCCTCTCTTCTGCCGGCGCCTCCAGCGCATAGCTCTTTCCATTCACATGCAGTTCCATGCCAATCTTCTCCTGATCCCGCCTGCGCTACAGCGCAATCTCCCGCCCCGGCTTCGCGTCCAGCGAACCGCCCAGGTCCACCAGCGCCGCCCCTACTGCCCGCAGGCAACCCTCCAGGTCAGCCGCAATCCGGCTTTCAGGGATTCGCAGTATCGTCCAGCGATCTGCCGGCCCTAGCGACTCACGCATATCGTTTGCCTCATCAAGCCGGATGCCCAGATACCCATTGCGCACTCGCAGCGCGATGTCCACCGGCCACTCGCCCGCCAACCGGTTGGGAAGCGGCCGCAGCCGGCTCGCCCGCAGCGCGCTCCACAACGCCTGGAATGGCTCTCCCTCCAGCTTCAGCTCCTTAACATCCTGTGCCCTCAACAGACGCTCCAACGTCGTGTGGATAAAGGTCAGCCTCCTGAAGGTGGTTGCCGGGACCGGCTGCGCCAAATGCAACAGCGGGCCGATCTCAATGCGGAAGTAGTACTCCTCCGCCCGCGCATGGTCCGCCTCTTCCGGCATCAGCTCCGCGCGTGAAAGCAGCTGATAGCGGCGGACTGCCGCATAATAGCTGATCGTCCGCGCCTCCGTTTCGTTCCTGAAGGCGCTCGTCTGATAAAACGCCAGGTAGTCGGCGCCGACCCGTCGCGGCGCCCGCCTCTGTGGAATCCGATACCAGCCTTCAGATGCCGCCCGGAGCAGGTCTGCCCGGTTGTTGACGACCGCGACCAGCACCGTCCTTTTGAGATGATAGGGGTCTCTGTATTCCTGGGACATTTTCCCGCCGTTACTCCTCAATGAATATGCCTCGCCAGATGCGGCGCGTACCTGCCGATCTGCTCCCTCAGCCGCAACAACGCGACATCCTTCGCTTTGGCCTCCAGCATCACATCAAAAGACCGCAACTTTGCCGAGACCGCCGCCTGCAGCAGGTCGATAACTTCAAACGGGTGCAGAAAGTCGCTGTGCTGATGCGCCAGCGGCATCTGTACGCGGGCCTTGCCATCGCGAAAGAGTGTACGCACCGCCGTACGCGGGCTGCTAACATGGATCTTCGGACTTGTATCGTCCGGCCAGGTCGCCAGTGCAATCTTCAGCGCATCCAACTGCGGGATCGCATCTGGATTGTGGCACCGGTGGTGCAGCGTATCCAGGACCACCGGGATTCCCGTCCGCCGGTGTACCCAAAGCACATCACGCAGACTGAACTGTCGGTCTCCGTTCTCCAGGACCAGACGCCTACGCACTCCGTCCGGCAGTAAATTGGCCGTACGCGCGAACCGGTCCAATGCCGCCGGTACGTTATCGTGCCCTCCCCCCACGTGAACGACAATTACGCTGGCGGCGTCCAGCCCCATCCCATCCAGCAAGGCGGTCGCGGCGGTCAGCTCCAGACTCGACCGTCCCGCCAGATCCGGATCCGGGTGGCTCAACTGCACGTAGAACCCCGGATGCAACGTCAAGCGCACACGCTGCTGCCGCGCCATATCCCCAATTGCTGCCAGCTCCGTCGAGCACTCCTCCAATTGACCGTGGAACGCCGGCAGGTCCGGGTGGGTCAGATAGGGGGCAAGCTGCCCCGCCATACGATAAAACTGGATCTCCCTTCGTTTCAGATAGAGAAAAATGTCGCGCAGATAGACCAGACTTACGCTCAGATGGGGTTGGTTCTGCCAGCGCCGGCTGTCGTGCGAGCGTAACCCCGCCGCGCCCAACACCTTGACGGGAAAGCCCAAACGGATACGCGTCTCATTCGGCATACGTCGGTTGGACTTCAATATGGTTCTTTAGAAACGTGAAGCTGCGAGGAGAGGGGTCTTTACTTGTCTGCGCGTAGTCCATCCTGTTTCCGCTCGGGGGTCAACTGCATCTGAGAGAACGGCGCCGTACCGGGGCCATAGCAGTCCATTCCTGCCAGCCTGCAGGCAGCCTATCACAGAAATGACCCTCATTCCAACATTCTCGGCAGAAGTACGCCTCTGAATTCGTGCTTGTTTCAAGGCCTTTTTGCAAGCCTGCATCCTTGGGATATGGACATCTCCCCCGCGTCCCACGAAGCTGACCAGAGGAGCGCGCAATAGAGAACTCTGGGAGTCGCCCCCTCTATCGCCCACACCATGTCTTTACGCTATTGACACCTGAATCGGTTCTACTGTACTCTTTTTTTGTAGTCGAATTGAGTGCACTGCAGTGGATTTCAACGACTTCACAGCCCCGGATACGCCCGCAGGGCAAGGCGATTCTGGTCTTCACCCGCCTGACTTTGTTGCAGGATTCAATTTCCTGGCCCGCCATCGCTCGAAAGTATGAAATCCACGCAAATGCGAATCAGGTCGCAGTGGGTTGCGCTTCATACGCAATTCGGTTCACCATCGATTCGCTGCGCAACCCGCACACAGACCCGCAGTGACTGAGGAACCAAAGATATGTACAGAGCACATCTCTTGGCCATAACGGCGGCTATTGTCATCTCACTGACCTTGGCGCCAGGGCTATCGTCGGCGCAGGAACTGTCGCCTCCCGCCCAGACCGAACCCTCAACAGCCCTTCCTCCCGCAGAGACTTGGCTGACACGCGTACCCGCTTCTGTAGCGAATCCCGCAAATTCATCATTCCCTGCTTCCGCTCCCGCAGCTGCCATTCCGCCGGGATGGAAGGAAATTGTCGACGAACCCCTTGGCTATTCGCTCGCCGTACCCTCCAACTGGCTGACTTTCGACCTGCAGGCCGGCGGTCTGGACCGTATTACCCACTTGCTTGGCGGCCGCGCAGCCTCATTGCAGTTGCGCCAGTACCTGGCCACCCCTGCCGGCGAAAACCTCGGCTTCCTGGCCGTCGAACCCGATCCCGGCGAACTGTTCGCCCGCCCACCGTTCCCAACCTTTCTCAACGTGTCCGTCACTCAACTGCCTGCCGGCCTGACCGATGACCGTTGGGCCGCCATGGTTGAAGAGTCCATCGCCGCTCTGGGCGAAGTCCGCATCGAAGCTGCCGAGTTGGGCACACTCAACGCTCTTCCCGCAGTCAGAGCGGCCGCCGCCTATCAACTGGGAGGCAAGGGCAGCGGCTTGACCGCCTACCTAGACATAACCACCGTTCGCGTCGGTCAGACGGCATATACCCTCACGATTGCGACCCGACTGAGCAACGCCCTAGCCAAACGGCCACTGATCGACCAGATCGTCTATTCCTTCCGGCCAGTCTTACCGGAACAACGGGCTGCTGGAGACCCAGCCCAAAACCCGAAGGCGGATGAGGCCGGGGCCATGACCGGTTCATCGGCCTCAGTGCCTGCTGCCAATGTCCCCAGCTTCTGGATATCAATCGTAGACGGGCGCTTGGGATACTCCTTTGCTGTGCCCGGCCACTGGTTCACATTCGACCTGCAAGGGGCAACTCTGGAACAAATGACATCCCTGCTTGGCAGCGAGACCGCTGTACGACAGCTGCGAGCCATTCTGGACTCGCCGGCAGGGGAGAAACTTGGCATCTTCTCCGTCGACCCGCACCCGGGAACCCTCTACACGGTCCCAACCGTCCCAACGTTCCTCGTTGTGACCACGGCGCCTCTGCCAGACGAGGTTTCCGACCGGGAATGGATTGCCCTGGCCGAGAATTCCATCTCAGCCTTGGGCGACACGCAGCTGAGTACCATCGAGCTGGGCACACACAAGAATCTTCCCGTCATCAGGGCCGTGTCCGCCATCAGGCTGGGCGATCAACCGAATCGCCTGACTGCCCATCTCGACATAACCATCCTGCGCGCAAACCAGACCGCCTATGTGCTCACAATCGTTGCTCACCCGGACAGCGTCAGCTCCAATCAGCCGGTGATCGAGCAGATAATCGACTCCTTCCAGGTGAAGTGAAATCGTGATGAAAACCGTCCTAAACCCTTTCCTTATGCTGTCGAGTACCATCAAGAACCGCCCAGTGAAATGTTCATCGCCTAAGGAGGACGTGCAGCCATGAGACAGAGACCTTTCATCGCCCTGCACCCCTATCGAGGCACTCTGTTTATCGTTGCCTTCCTGGTCGCCCTCGCTCTACTCACGGCCGCGACGAAAGTACATGCAACAGAAAGCGACACGCCCGACGGCGACGCCGACCGCGCCGCACTGACCGCGCTCTTCAATGCCACCGACGGCGAAAACTGGGTGAACAATCAGAACTGGCTGACCGACAAACCGCTCAGCACATGGTATGGCGTCACCACAAACGGGAACGGCCGCGTCACCCAACTGATCCTCCGCGGCAACCGGCTCAGCGGCGAGATCCCGCCGCAGTTGGGTTCCCTCACCCAGTTGGAACGACTGGTGATCGACGACAACCTCTTAGTCGGACTGATTCCCCCGGAGCTGGGCAACCTGACCCAATTGCAGTGGCTGGACCTCGACCGAAATCAGCTTAACGGAGAGATTCCGCCGGACCTGGGAAAACTCCTTCTGTTGGAGAGGCTGGATCTTTCGGGGAATCAGTTGAGTGGGTCCATCCCGCCGGAGATTGGCGGTCTCACCGAACTGCGAACTCTCTACTTCGATGAAAACCAGCTCAGCGGACCTATTCCACCTGAACTGGGCTTCCTCGTAAAGCTGCAAACAATGTTCATCGAAGAAAACCAGCTGAGCGGCGAGATCCCTCCGGAACTGGGCAATCTCACCCATCTGCGTGCCATGTCCTTGGAAGAAAACAGCCTCAGTGGATCGATTCCGGCCGAACTGGGCAACCTCACTCAACTCCGCTCGCTCGATCTCGACGAAAACGATCTGAGCGGACCGATTCCGGCCGAGCTGGGCAACCTCACCCAACTCCGCTCTCTCTACCTCGACGAATGCGGTCTGAGCGGCCCAATCCCGCCGGAGCTGGGGAACCTGGCCCAACTGCGGACTCTCCTACTCAACGACAACGATTTGAGCGGATCTATCCCGCCCGAACTGGGCAACTTACGGCATCTGCAGTCCCTGCAACTGGCTGAAAACGACTTGAGCGGGGAGATCCCGTCGGAGTTAGGTGGCATCCCCAATCTGCGGGAGTGGAATATCGGCGGAAATCAACTGGACGGCTGCATACCCACAACTTGGAGCACCGCCGCATCCATCAGTGGCGACCAGTCCGACCTGCCTTTCTGCCCTTCACCCGCGGCGGTAGAACCGGATTCGGAATCTCTGTTCGGGTTGAACGGCGATCTTTTGTATGCGCTGTACCGCGTCTCCCTGAGAACCCTCACACATCAGGCCTTGCAGGGCCTTGACCGGGCCGCTCTCACCTCCCTCTACCTTGCCTTGGGCGGGGACGACTGGGTCAATAGTGAAAACTGGCTCAGCGACAATCCGCTCGACACATGGTACGGCGTCACCACAGACCTCAACGGCCGCGTAACCGGCCTCGACCTGCGCGGAAATCAGTTGAGCGGCGCCATTCCGGCCCTAATCGGGCGACTTTCCCATCTGAACAGACTGGTGATCGATGACAATCAGCTGACCGGTCAGATCCCATCGGAAATAGGCTACCTGACTCACCTGAAGACGCTTGATCTCGACAGAAACCAGTTGACAGGCTCAATCCCGGCAGAGCTGGGCTTCCTCAGCAACCTCGAACGACTGGACCTCACAGGCAACCAGCTGAGTGGCTCCATCCCCCCGCAGCTAGGTAATCTCGCCGCGTTGCGGACCCTCTTCATCGACGAGAATCGGCTGACCGGGTCGATTCCCCCTGAGTTGGGCAACCTAACAGAACTGCGTACATTCTACCTTGAAGAGAATCGGTTGACCGGACCCATCCCGCCCGAGTTGGGTAACCTGGTCCAGGTGAGTCTCTTTTCCCTTGAGGAGAACGATCTGAGTGGTTCGATTCCGCCCGAACTGGGCAACCTCGCGGAAGTGCGCACCCTCTATCTCGACGAGAACGAGCTGAGCGGGCCAATCCCGCCCGAACTCGGCAACCTCGCCCATTTGCGAGTTCTGGACCTCGATGAGAACGAGTTGAGCGGGCCAATCCCGCCCGAACTCGGCAACCTCACCGAATTGCGCACACTGTTCCTGCGAGAGAATAATCTCAGTGGTCCGATACCTGCCGAACTGGGGAACCTTGCTGACCTGAAATGGCTGTACCTAGAGGACAACGAGCTCAGCGGCGAAATCCCATCGGAACTGGTCAACCTCGCCCACCTGCAAGGGTTCAGCCTGGGTGCAAACCAGTTAAGCGGCTGCATTCCCATAAGTTGGAGCCGCGTTATCCATAGTGACCTCGACGAGGTCGATATGACATTCTGTGTCGAATAGACTGTTCAACTCAGAGGAGCAAGCAGCGAAGAGGCACTCGCTCCCTGCTTCTTTCCTTGCTCCTCGTCATCGGGCGCGCTCTGGACCGCCGCGGTCAGAGATGCAACGTAGGCGCCGGGTGCAGAAACCGAACGTTTCATTCCCCCGGTGAGCGTTGGCTGTGCAGCCTTCTCCACCACGCGGCCCGACTTCAGACGCCGCGCCGCCACCAGCATCAGGACCAACAGTACCAGACCGCCCGCCAGTGGCAGATAGTGCAGACCCAACTCCACCCGGCGCACCACTTCCGTTGTTTGATAACCGATGACCGCCAGCGCCGGTACCCAAATCAGCTCACCGAGCAAGACGATCGGAAACCAGCGCCGGAACGGCACTCTGGCCATACCCGCCGCGACCAGCATCGGAATCACAAGGACAGAGAACGCCTTTGCGGCGAAAAGCAGTCTCGGACCGCTCTCCCGCATCTCCGTCTGCAGCTGTTCCAGATGATGGCTCCGCAGCCCCAGCCAGCGGCCAAAGCGCAACACGGGCCCATTACCATACCTGTATCCTAGAAGATACCATAGACCGTCGGCAACGATGCCGCCAACGATTGCGCAGACCATCACCAGCGGCAGCCGCATATAGCCCAACGAAGCCGCCACCGCAGCCAGCAGAGTAACGATCCGCCCCTCCAGAATGACCAGAACTGTCAGCAGCGGATAGCTCCATACGCCCCACTCCTGCAGGCCCTCGCTGCGCAGCAGATTCAAAACTGTATCGAATATCTCGGAAATAACGTTCATTCACCTGTTTCCTCTATTCGCCAGGTCAACACGTCCAGCCGCTTGGCAAAGTGGAGCAAAGGCTCCGTATCCGGCAGGAGGACCCCGTGCGCCTGCGCAACCCAATTACGTTCGAACTCAGCTTCGGCCGGCTGAAGCGGCCAGGGACGGTGGTGGATCTCACCTCGATAGATGCGCCCCCTGCTGTCCACACTGTACAGGCAATACCGCTCGATCAGCCACTGCTCCAACGAATCGGGTTCCGCTTGATAAACCGGACCTGACGGCCGGTAGACTGCCCGGAACTCTGCCTCCGGCGCGCCTCTGTGCGTGCGCCGGCTGCTATAGCGAATGCCGTCATCGCCAGCCCTGCAAGCCATCTGCGCCCGAAAATAGGGCAGATGATAGTACCTCCGCGCCATCGCCACCGCCAGCGGATTGCCCGCATCCAGGCTAAAAAAGAAAACGCCCGGTCGCGGCTCCTCCCCGCTGCTACTCTTTACGTAAGTACGCACGTTTAGTTCCGGAAAAGCGGAAACCCAGGGCGCCGCCGGCGTAAACCGCTGCCGCACGCCCCGCATACGAAAGGGAACCACCGACACCCACGCCTCGCCCGCATACGTATCCAGCGCCAAGCCATCTGGCAACAGTTTCTCGATCTGCGGGGCCGGTACGGCCCAATGGGCAAACAGAAGGTCCTGCCACGACTGAAACATGAACCACGAACGAACGGGCAGGCGCCAGGGGCGGTGTTCCTGTTGGGCAAGAATGTCATCGGCGCTGGCCTGACCGCGCCGCCGTAGAGAGGCAAAGAGGAACTTTTCCATCAACTGTCTCTTCACTCTCCGTAAATCCAGAAAGCGATAAGATCATCGATTGGCGTGCTGCTGTGACCCCGAAAAACGTCCAGTAGATCGCCGGCATAGGCGATCCCGTAGCGAAAACTCTGCACATAGTCCAGCAGCGCCGCAAAGAACGCCTCGTCCCCGATTCGTTCACGCATGGCGTGCAGGAACAAGGGTCCTTTACTATAAATGATGTTGATATAATTGCTCTGATCGAACCCGACGACTGCGCCGCTCACCGGCCTGTCAATCCCCAGATTCCGCGCCGCGTCGTAGCGGTATCGGAAGACATTCTCCAGCACCGCGGTCTGCATCTGTGGCCAGTCCACTGCCTCGTAATAGAGATAGACCGCATAGTTGGCAAGTGACTCGTCCAGCCACGGTTCATCCGGCTGGTCGTTGCCAATCAGATTGAAAAACCACTGGTGGGCAACCTCGTGTGGCGTGGCAATGCCGAAACCGCCTCCGGCCTCCGTATAAAAGCTCGCCGCCAGCCCCAGCAGCCCGGCATGCTCCATCCCAAACGCCGTTGTCGGCAGCGGCACAACATCCAGTTCGCGATACGGATAGTGACCGAAAATGCGGTTGAAGACGCCCAGGCTGCCCGTTGTATAGCTCAGTGCCGTCTGGGCAGATGCCAACCCCCCGACCGGATAGTACGAATTGACCGTGATTCCATCCACCTCTTCACTGATCGCCTCCCAGCGGTCGGTCACAGCCGCATAAAAGGAGCGCACCGGTCCTGCCGCGATCCGCCAAACGGTTGTTCCGTCATCATTGGGTTCCTGCGCCAGAGTCGAGCCGCTCGCCACCACCGCCAGCGCCTCAGGCACAGTCAGCTCCACCTGATAGAAGCCGGTGTCCGAAAAAAGCGAGTCACCGAAACTGGCGCCGGCGTCCAGGTCCCAGCCCCTGTGGTCATAGACCGCCAGTGTGGGGTAGAATCCGGCCAGATCATAGACGCCTCCCACAAACCCGTACAGGCCCGCTCCCGCCGTTCCAGCGTTCACCTGCGTCGGCAGGGTCGCCCGAAACCAAAGCGTCACATCCGTCGCAGCCCCCGGAGCCAGGCCGCCTTCAAGCGGGATAAACACAGCCGTACCGTCGAAAAGATATCCAACCGTCGCGACCTTCCCGTCTACCAGCGCCCGGCTCACCTCCGCCGCGCCCTCGTAGGCGGGCAAATTGGGATACAGCCGGAAGTAGAGCTCGTTGAGGCGCGTCTCCTCCTGATTCGTGACCCGTACCCGTTGCACACCTTCCAGGCTCGGAACCTCACCCGGCAGCAAGCGGACTTGGATAAAATAATGGGGCGCGTCAGGCAGCAGGGCCGCTTCCTCTGCGTAGGCTTCCAGCAAAGTCTCGCTATAGACCGTGTAGTCAGTCAGGTCAATGTCCGGGGTCGGAAAGGGAGGTGGATCCTCTACCGGTTGTGCGACCTGTGTGGGCGTAGGCGGCGGAGCTGTCGGCTCTGGCGTGAAGGTCGCGGGGACAGCTGTCGCTGACGGGGTTGGCGCAAGGACGGTGACTTCAGGTTCGTCAGGTGTCGGATTTGCCTCTCTGTCACAAGCTGCCAGCACAGCAGACAACGCCAGCGCAACAGTAACCAAGAGCGCGCCTCGGGGTCGCAGCCAGCATCCACCGCCGCGCTTCCGTATCGCGCTCATCAGCCTCCTTTCAGAGGCAGACTGTTTAAGTCCACGGGTTGCCGGTTCCATCAATCCCGTCCCCTATAGCCCGCCGCCGACTCAATGACTCCAGCAGGCTGCTTCCCAATCCTGCAGCGCATACCTTCGGCGGCAACACCACAGCTTGGTGACGAGCGGAACTGGCGATGTGTAAGGCTCGGCACAGTCAACCCTGCGGTCCAAAAATGGCTGCTTGGTGTTTCCTCTCCTTTGCCTCCAACTAAGACGAAGGCCCCGACGCGGAGCGAACGTTCGGCAATGCGTGCAGTTCTATCAAAGCCTCTACTACGGCGAATTCAAATCTGGCGATTCTCGCTGCAGGCTCTCGACAAGCCTCCTGGCCTCCCCACTGAGAGGCACCGGCAGTTCAACCACCACCTCAACCAGCAAGTCTCCCCGATTCCTGTTGTCTTTCACGTCCGGCATGCCCTGCCCTTTCAACCGGAAAACCTTCCCGTTCTGCGTATCCGGCGGAATCGTCAGCGCCACCGCGCCCTGCATGGTCGGGACTCGCGCCTCGCCCCCAAGGAGCGCGGCAAAGAGGTCCACCGGTACTTTTGTACGCAAGTTGGTTCCATCCACCTCGAAATCTTTGTGCGGCTGAACGGACACGGTCATGATCAGATCGCCGGCCCGCACCTTCGAACCGGTCTTGACGCCGGCCGGTATCGTCACCTCGAACCGGGAATCGCCCTGCTGTACCGTCCGCCTCGTTCCCATGAAAGCCTCTTCGAGCGCGATCTCTACCGGTACGGTCTGGTCGCTGTTGGGACGGCCGAAACTGGGATGTTGCGTCTGCCGGGAAGCCCTGCGCGTCGGCGCCGGTCCGCCGCCAAAAAGCTGCTGAAAGAAGTCGGAAAACGAGCTGCCTGAGCCCGCGACGCCCCCGAACATCTGCTCAAACTCTTCAGGACTCACCGCACGGCCCTTCTGACGCTCCGCGCCGCCGGCATTGTACCACTGAGACCAATCGAAATTCTGTCCACTTTGCTCGTACTGCTTCCACTGCGCGCCAAACTTGTCATACGTTCGCCGCTTCGTTTCGTCAGACAGGACGGCATAGGCCTCACTGATCTCTTTAAACTTCTGTTCAGCAGCTGCGTCGCCGCTGTTGACATCGGGGTGATACTCGCGCGCCAGCTTGCGATACGCCTTCTTGATATCATCAGCGCTCGCCTTGCGGCGCACGCCCAGCACCTGGTAGTAGTCCCTATAGTCCACTGATCCGTTCTCCGCTCTAATCGGCCTCTACCCTGCTCCATGCTTGAGCCGCATGAAACAAACTCGGTCACCCATTAAACTAACAGATGAATCCAACACAATGGACGCGAAACCGGGCACAGGGCGCCCGGTTTCTCTTCCTCATATCGTTTCCGCGCCCAGGCCTAAATCCCTGGTTCCAATCTTGGCCTACACCTGCCGGAACTCGCCTTCCACCACATCGTCCTCGTCTGGCGTGCCGGTGCCGTCCGCTTCGCCGGCTGCACCGGGCCCGGCTCCGTTTTCATCTGACTGCTGCTGATAAACCTGCTGGGCCAGCGCAGAGCTCGCCTGCTGCAACTGCTCCGTCAGGCTGGTGATCCGTTCATGATCCTCACCCTCCATCGCAACCCGCAGGTCGCCAACCGTCTGCTCAATCTGCTCCCGGTCAGAGAGCGGCACCTTGTCGCCCAACTCGCCCAATGTATTCTCTGTCGCGTAAATCAGACTGTCGGCGGCATTGCGGCTCTCTACCAGCTGACGCTGCTGCAGGTCCGTGGTCTCGTTCTCCTTGGCCTCCCTCACCAGCCGGTCCACCTCATCGTCGCTGAGGTTCGTCGAAGCCGTGATCTGGATGCTCTGCTCTTTGCTCGTCGCCTTGTCCTTCGCCAACACATTCATGATGCCATTGGCGTCAATGTCGAACGTAACCTCGACCTGCGGCACGCCCCGCATCGCCGGTGGAATCCCGTCCAGCCGGAAGTTGCCGAGCGTCTTGTTGTCGCGTGCCATCGGCCGTTCGCCCTGCAAAATGTGAATGTCTACGGCCGTCTGATTGTCCTCGGCTGTGCTGTACGTCTCCGTCTTTTTTGTCGGAATCGTCGTGTTGCGGGGAATCAACGTTGTCATCACGCCGCCCAGCGTCTCCAGCCCCAGGCTCAGAGGCGTCACGTCCAGCAGCAGCAGGTCCTTGACCTCGCCGCCGAGCACGCCGGCCTGCAGCGCAGCGCCCACCGCCACCACCTCGTCCGGATTGACGCCCTTGTGCGGCTCTTTGCCGGTCAATGTGCTTACCAGCTCCTGGATCATCGGCATCCGTGTCGAGCCGCCAACCATCACAACCTCATTCAGCTCGCCCGGGGTCAGGCCGGCGTCCTTCAATGCCGCATGGAACGGTTTCTTCAACCGTTCAACCAGCACCGCCGTCAACTGTTCGAACTGGCTGCGCGACAGGGTCAGCTGCAAATGTTTCGGCCCTGTGCTGTCCGCCGTGATAAAGGGCAGATTGATCTCCGACTGCGGTGTGCTCGAAAGCTCGATCTTCGCCTTCTCCGCCGCCTCTCGCAATCGCTGCAGAGCCTGCCGGTCCTGGCCCAGATCGATCATCTGCTCCCGCTTGAACTCGTCGATCAGCCAGCGCACGATCGCCTCGTCCCAATCGTCGCCGCCCAAATGCGTGTCGCCGTTGGTCGCCTTCACCTCGATGACGCCGTCGCCGACCTCCAGCACCGAGACATCAAACGTCCCGCCGCCCAGGTCAAAGACCAGAATCGTCTCGTCCTCATTCTTGTCCAGCCCATACGCCAGCGCCGCCGCTGTCGGTTCGTTGATGATCCGCAGCACCTCCAACCCGGCAATCTGCCCGGCGTCCTTCGTAGCCTGACGCTGGCTGTCATTGAAGTAGGCCGGCACCGTGATCACCGCCTGCTTCACGTCCTCGCCCAAATAGGATTCCGCATCCCGCTTGAGCTTGCTCAGAATCATCGCGCTGATTTCCTGCGGCGTATACACCTTGTCCTTGATCGGAACCCGCACCCGCGCGTCGTGATTCGGCCCCTCGATGCTGGCGTAAGACACCATCGCCTGCGTCCGCTTCGTCTCAGGATCGTCAATGTGACGCCCCATCAGACGCTTCACCGAGTAAATCGTGTTCTCCGGGTTGACAACCGCCTGCCTCTTCGCCGTCACCCCGACCAGTCTCTCGCCGCTCTTGGAAAACGCGACCACCGACGGTGTCGTGCGGCTGCCTTCCGCATTCGCAATCACCGTGGGGTTGCCCGCCTCCATTACAGCGATGACACTGTTGGTTGTACCCAGATCAATACCGATAATCTTTGCCATCTCTCCTTGGCCTCCTGTACGAAATGATGCTGGGCGCCCGTCCGGTCCGCGCCGCGGCAACCCAGTCCATGACTCCATTTATGAACTGTTCTTCTATGAACTGTTCTTCACTATTCACCACACTCTTCTATTATAAGAAACTTCTGTAAGTATGGTATTGGGCGAGTATTAGCAATTCATATGAATTTGCCCACGATAATCCTACGCATCCTGTCCAATGCGAAACGCAGGGAGCCTGGCCCGCCCCCTTTTCGTCCCGAACTACGGGGCATCAACTACCAACCACTGCAGTTCAAACCCCCTCCAATACCCCCAAGCACCGCTCAATCTCCTCCACCGTGTTATAGTGCACAAGCCCCAGCCGCAGCCACCCCCCGCTCTCCTCCACACCCATCCTCTCGCTAACCGACTGCGCGTAGAAGGTGCCGTTCCACGCGAAAATGTTCTCCTCCGCCAGCGCCAGTGCCAGCTGTTCCGGCGTCGTCCCCCGCTTAAGCAACGAGACCGTCGCCACCCTCCTGTCCCAGTCTTCCCGCTCCGTCAGGCCGTAAACTTGAACGCCCGGCAAACTTAGCAAACCCGTGACCAGACGCTCAGTCAGTAATCGCTCATACGCGCCAACAACAGACCAAGCTGCTATCAGCTTCTCTCTCCGGCTGTCCGCGGCCCCGGCCCCGCCGTACGCAACACCGAGTCCGGCCAAATAGTCAACAGCCGCCGTCACCCCCGCCATACCCTCATGGTTCTGCGTGCCCGTCTCCCACTTGTCCGGCGGCACATCTCCAGCCGGGCGCACCCGGTAAGCCTCCAACCGCTCCAACTGTTCCCGCTTGCCGTAGAGCTGCCCGCTGTGCGGCCCAAAAATTTGTACGCCGAACACGCCAGGAAATCGCACCCCAGCGCCCGCACATCAACCAACCCGTGCGGCGCGTACTGCACCGCGTCCACGAATGTGAGCGCGCCCACCTCCTCGGCCCACCCGATGATCGTGTCCACGTCATTGATCGACCCCGTCGCGTTGCTGGCATACCCGACCGCGACCAACTTCGTGCGCGGCCCGACCTGCCTCCGCACATCCTCCATATCCAGGGTACCGCTCTCCACGTCCACGTCCGCCCACCGCACCCGCGCGCCCCGCTCCTGCGCCGCCAGCACCCACGGCATTACGTTCGCATCATGGTCCAGCCGCGTCACCACCACCTCGTCCTCAGGCCCCCACTCCCGTGCCAGCGACCGGCTGACGTGAAACGTCAGGCTCGTCATGTTATTGCCGAAAACAACCTCATCCGCGTCGCACCCCAACAGGTCGGCAGCCGCCCTGTGCGCCCCCTCGATCACCGCATCCGTCCGCACACTTGTCTCGAACAGGCCGTGCGTATTCGAATTGCGCCGCGTCATGGTATCGACCATTGCAGCAATCACGCTCTCGTGTACCTGGGTACCACCGGGGTTGTCGAAAAAGATGGCCGACCTGCCGTTGAACTCCTCCTGCAGCGCCGGGAACTGCTTTCGGACCTCACCCACATCAAACATGGCTCTCTCCACGGAACTTCATCGACTCTTTGGCAATCCGTCGGCCAGCATCCATACACGCTCCCGCCCCAAGAGCGAGGAAACATCCCCCTGCAGAACGCCCAGCAAGGCCTCAGTCAGCTCGGCAAAACCCTCTCCGGCCGCAAGCAGGTCCAGGCTGCCTTCTGAAACAGGCGGACGCGGCCGTTTCTCATCGGCCTTCACCTGTACCACCGGGACAGTTCCGTCCGTCGGCAGCTCAGCAATATCGCATAGCAGGTCCACCGCAGTCGCGAAGTCCCCTGTCTCATCCACCAACCCGCGCTCCAGCGCCTGGCTGCCCGTCCAAACGCGCCCCCCGCACAGCGATTCGAGCGACTCAGGCTCCAACGCCCGCGCATCCGCTACCAACCGTTTGAAATTCTGATACGTGTAATCCATCAACGCTTCAACCTTCTCCCGCTGCTCCCGGCTCCACGGACTGTCGCTCGCATAGATGTCCGCGTTCTCCCCCCGCTGGACCGGGAACCGCTTCGCTCCAATCTTCCCTTCCGCCTCGCTCGTGATCAGCTTGGCCATCACCACGCCGATGCTCCCCGTAAGCGTCGCCGGCTGGCATACAATCTTCTGCGCCGGCAGCGCTACATAGTAGCCGCCGCTGGCCGCCACATCCCCCATATATGCCACCACCGGTATCTTCCGGTTTAACAGGGTCAACTCCCGCCACATCAGATCGCTTGCCAGGGCCGAACCGCCTCTCGAATCAATGTGCAGCAGTACGCCCGCCAGCCGCTCATCTTTCAGCGCCGCTCGCACCAGCTGTTGGACCGTCGTGCTGCCGGCCGTATTTTTGCCAACAATCGGCAAACCACTGGGAAAGCGGCGGCTCTTGCCCGACGTGATCATCCCGCTCAGCGAAATCACCCCGATCCTCTTCCTGTGCCGCAGGCGCGGCCGCCGGAAGAGGTTGCCTTGCGCCTGCTCATAGGGCAGAATACGCGCCTCGTCCTTCCCTGTGGGTGCCAGTGTTGCCGTCAGCTGGTCCTCGTAAACCGTGCCGTCTGCCAGACCCAGTTCTACCGTCTCGCTGGCGTTAAGCGGCGCCCTGTCGATCGCCGCACGCACCTGCTCTTCGTCCATTTCGCGACCCTTGCTGATCGCCGCAACCATCTCTTCAAACAAGCCGCCAAGCAGCCGTTCCAGCTGTTCCCGGTGAGCGTCGCTCATCTCGGAACGGGCGAGGTTGTCGAGAGCCGTCTTCCAAGGCGCTACCTTCACCACCTCCGCCTTAACGCCGATTCGCCGCAAAGTGTCTGCCAGAAAGACCGGCTCAGCCCGCAGTCCGAGCACAGTCCAGTCGGTGAGTGGCGAAATATAGACGCGGTCGGCCGCCGCCGCCACTGCATACTCGGCATTGCCGCACGACTCCAGATAGACAACAACCTCCTTCCCCGCAGCGCGGGGATTCAGTTCGCTGCTCCAGCCCCGGAAGCGGTCAAAGAGGTCGGACAGAGTCTGCGCCTGCGCCAGGCTAAGCTGCGCGCCCTTGACCAGAATCAGCACGCCGCGCACATCAGGATCCCCCGCAATATTCCGTAGGGCATCGTGCAACGCTTCTACCGTGAGGGCCGGCTTGCCAGGCGTCAAAAGCGAAAGAAATCGGGGCCGCTGCGGCGTCCGCTCCAGCAGTGTGCCCGAGAGCTCGAACAGAACATAGTCAGCCCAACTCCCCTTTGACAGCCGCCGCACGAGATTCGCAAGCCCGCACGCGCAGACCTGCCATAGCAAAGATATCCCCCGCAAAACCCGGTTCAAGCCTCTGCCGATAAAGTTCATTTCGCTCCCCCCGCCCATCCAGGCGCCATCAAAACGCTAAACAAGCCCCAATATTCCCGTGACCCTTAAAGACTGAACCGCAAAAGCATACTATACCCGCACGATCTCCTGGAGAAAAATCGGCCCCCTGTGAGAGACCGCGCAGTCCGGACTGTTGGTCCCTGAACTGACCAACCCCGCCCCCTGAACAGAGGCCGGCAAAGCCGGCCCCTGACGGTACCCTTCCGCTAGATCCGGTAGGGGCAGGCCTTGTGCCTGCCCTGGTGTAAGCTCTATATCTGTTCCTCGAAAATGCCCTCCGCGGATCCTCTGGCTAACTTCGGCGCCGCTGGCAAACCAAGTTAGAGGCGAATGCCCTGGCCCCCGCCCAGGGTGCATCCCAATACTGGGGTGGGGACAGAGGTGAGGCGTGAGGAGCGAGGAACGGGATCTGCCACAGGCTCTGCAGGAGATCGGGTTGCGGGCCGGCCGCGGCGATGTTGTTCGTTGAGATATATGAAAGTTCGTCACTCTTTGGGATGCTTTCATATGTGCATGTTGGCTTGCGGGGGCGGGCGGGGATGCGCGGACTTTGCCGATTTTGTACAGCTTTTGTGGGGGACGCCGGCTCATCATTTCGATGGCTGAGGGA
>VXRG01000023.1 GCA_009838625.1 Caldilineaceae bacterium SB0664_bin_27 | reverse complement strand
CCGCGCAGCCCCGCCCGCCCCCGCATGCCAACTTAGGCATATGAAAGCATCCCAGATAGTGACGAACTTTCATATGATTCTACCAACGACAACACCGCGGTCGGCCCGCAATCCGATCTCCTGGAGAGACGCCGGCAGTTCCCTTTCCTCGCTCCTCACACCTCGCCTTTGTTCCCACCCCAAATCTGGGATGCAACTCGGTGCTGGCGGAACGGCAGTAGTCGGTATTCATTGGTTAGTGGTCAAAGCTTGGCTGGGCCTTGGAGGGCAGGCACAAAGGCGTGGCGTGAGGCGTGGCTGCGGGTGCAGGCACTGTTGGTAAGGAACGATGGCAGAGAAGAAAATGCATGGTCGAAATGTGGCACATTAGCCCCATGTGCGCTACAGTATGCGCGCAACAGGTCTGATACCGATTCCCATACAAAGAGGACTCCAATGAAGATCTCCAAAGTGACGCCCATGGTGCTGGGCACCGAATGGCGCAACCTGACCATAGTCAAGGTGGAGACCGATGACGGTCTGGTCGGCGTAGGGGAATGCCGCGCGCTAAACCGCACTGACGGCGTTCTTGGCTACCTCAGCGAAGCCGCGCCACGCTACATTCTCGGCGAAGACCCCTTTAACGTCGAAGCCCTCGTCGCCCGCATGTTCCGAGAGGACTTCGGACGCGCCGGCGAAATTACCCAGACCGTTACCGCCCTCCTCGAAGTTGCTTGCTGGGATATCATCGGCAAGGCCCTCGACCAACCGGTATACAAGCTGCTGGGGGGAGCGGTCAGAAATCAGATCAAAGGCTACGCCAACGGCTGGTACACAGGCGAACGCACGCCGGATGAGTTTCACGCGGCCGCCAAGAGGGTGCTCGAAAAGGGCTACAAAGCGCTCAAGTTCGATCCATTCGGCGCCGGCTTCTACGAAATGGAGCGGGACGAAAAGAACTATGTTATTGGACTTGTCGAAGCTGTCCGGGATGCTGTCGGCCCGGACGTAGAGATTCTTATCGAGATGCACGGCCGCTTCAATCCCGCGACCGCGGTGGAATTCGCACGTGAACTGGCCCGCTTCAAACCGTCCTGGCTTGAGGAGCCTGTGCCCCCCGAGAATATCGCGGCCCAGAAGAAGGCCGCAGATGCCATTGCGCCCCTGGGCATTCCCGTCGCGACCGGAGAGCGTCTGCATACGATGTACGAGTACCGCGAGCTGTTCGAACTCCAGGCCTGCGACATTATCCAGCCCGACATTACGCATTTCGGCGGCATTCTCAACACCAAGAAGCTGGCCGCCTGGGCCGAAGCCTATTACATGCTCATCGCGCCCCACAACGTGGGCGGCCCCATTTCGACAGCGGCGGCACTGCATCTGGCAGCCTGCACGCCCAATTTCAAGATACAGGAGCACTTCAACGACTTCGCCGAAGCCTACGTAAAGAAGGCCGCGCCGGGCAACCCCGAAATTGAAGACGGCTACTTTGCCCTTCCATCCGGGCCCGGCCTTGGTGTCACGCTTGACGAAGACGTAGTCGCCGCCAATCCCCGCCGCAGAGTCCACTTCAATCTCTTCGCCGAAGACTGGCATAGACGTTCCGCGGAAGTGGACTGAATCCAAGACCAGATCGGGATGCGAGTGTGACACCCTCTCATCTCGTGATCGAATACCTAACGAAACCGTCAGGAGTTTCCACTACAAATGTCATTGCAACCGCTACTGATCAACGGAGAGTTCCGCGCTGCCGCCAATCCGACAGGCAGCTACCATTCCACCAATCCTATGACCGGCGAAAAACTGCCGTGGTCTTTTCCCTACTCCGAGTGGGATGACATCGAGGCTGTCCTGCAGGGGGCTGCCGATGCCGTGGGAGAGCTCCGCCAGGCGCCCCGGCAACTCTTGGCCGAGTTTCTCGATGCCTACGCCGCCAGCATCGAAGGGCAGGCCGACGCTCTTGTCGAAACGGCCCATCAGGAGACCGGCCTGCCGGCGCCTACACGCCTGAGAGCCATCGAGCTTCCCCGGACCACCGATCAACTGCGCCAGGCCGCAGCGGCCGTACGGGCGCGTTCGTGGACCCAGGCCACGATTGACACCGCCGCCAACATCCGCTCCTTCTACGGCCCACTTCCGGGCGCCGTCGTCGTCTTCGGGCCGAACAACTTCCCTTTTGCCTTCAACGGCGCGGCCGGTGGAGACTTCGCCGCAGCCATCGCAGCAGGCAGCCCGGTGATTGCGAAGGCGCACTCGAGCCATTCCCGGACCAGCCAGTTGCTGGCCGAATCGGCGCTTGAAGCTATCCGCAAGACGGGCGCGCCCAAGGGCCTGGTTCAGCTGATCTATCGTTTCAAGTCGGAATACGGCTACGATCTGGTTGCCGACGCCCGCGTTGCAGCGGTCGGATTTACGGGAAGCCGCGAAGGCGGCATGCGGCTGAAGGAGGTCGCCGACCGAAACGGCAAACCGATATACCTGGAGATGTCCAGCATCAACCCGATTCTTCTACTGCCCGGCGCGCTGGCCGAGCGTTCGCAAGCGATCGCTGAAGAGTTTTTCACTTCATGTACCATGGGAACCGGCCAGTTCTGCACCAATCCCGGCCTCGTGATGACGCTGGCCGGAGAGGAGTCGAAGGCCTTTGTTGATCAGTCGGCAGCGCTCTTTGAGGAGGGAGCGGCCGGTGTCCTGCTCAACCGCGGCGTCTCGGAAGGCATGGACGAATCAATTCACGTCCTGTCCAACAACGGGGCCAAAGTCGTCGCGGGAGGATCAGCGGCTGACAGGCCCGGCTTCTTTTACCAGAATACCTTGCTGACAGTGTCGGGCGACGAGTTTCTTGCCAATCCGGAAGCAATGCAGACGGAGGCGTTTGGGCCTTCCTCGCTGGTGATCCTGGCCAAGGATGCCGGCCAAATGGAGCAGATTATCGGCTGCTTCGAAGGCAACCTGACCGGCTGCCTCTACACCGACAACAGCGGCAGCGATGACCAGCTGTACGATCGTCTTGCGCCTCTGCTGCGGGCCAAGGTGGGCCGACTCCTGAACGACAAGATGCCTACAGGTGTGGCTGTCAGCGCCGCCATGAACCACGGCGGCCCCTTTCCCGCCACCGGACATCCAGGTTTCACATCGGTCGGGATCCCGGCCAGCATCCGCCGTTTCGCCGGCCTATACAGTTACGACAATGTGCGCCAACATCGCCTGCCGCCTGACCTGCAAGACGAAAATCCCACCGGAGAGATGTGGCGGCTTGTCGATCAGGAGTGGACGCAGGCGGACATCGGGGCCTGACGCTTCAGGGCCGGCCCTTACAACCTGTAAGCCTCCTTCGCAAGGCCGTAAGACAGTGCGTGCGCCATGGCAAGGGCATCCTCGTCGTCGATCTGGCCCTCCACGAGTAAAGAGGCAAGCCAGTCGCAGGCGATACGTCGCCAGAGCTCATGCCGGGTCGGGATCGAGGCGAACGCCCGCGTGTCGTCATTGAAACCGACAGTGTTGTATATGCCTGCTGTCTCCATCACCTGTGCGAAGAAATTTCGCATTCCGTTGATGCTGTCGTAGAACCACCAGGGCGGGCCTATACGCAGTATCGGGTAGTGGCCAGCCAGAGGAGCAAGCTCTCTGGCGCTGGTTGCTTCGTCCAGCGTGAACAGGATCAGGCGCAGTGATGGATGGGAGCCGAAGCGGTCCAGGAGCGGTTTCAAGTTTCGAGTGAAGTCAAGGCCATGGGGAATGTCGGCGCCCTTGTCCGCGCCGAAGCGCTGAAAGACGGCGCTGTTGTGATTGCGGATGGAGCCGGGGTGAAGCTGCATGACCAGCCCGTCCTCACTGCTCATGCGGGCCATCTCAACCAGCATGTGAGCCGTGAAGAGCCGGGCGTCGCCGTCAGTTGCGCTTCCCGCAAGTCCCCGTTGGAAGATTGCATCTGCCTCGCCCGGCGAGAGGACCGCCGTAAGCGGGGTTTCCGCTGCATGATCGGTAGCGGTTGCTCCCATCTCTCTGAAGAAATCGCGACGTTGCTCCAGAGCGGTAATGTAAGAAGGGAAATCGACAATATCGACGCCTGACACACTGCGCAACAGATCGACCTGTTCCTGCCACTCCTGCTGATCGATCCCGTTCACGACCTTGTCGGGACGAAATGTTGGATAGACGCGCCCGTCCCAGTCCGAATCCCGGATCGCCTGGTGGTGCTCGAGGCTATCCGTGGCCGCGTCGGTCGTGGTCAGCACCTCCACTCGAAACTGTTCAAACAGTTTTCGGGGCGTGAAATCGGGGGCCGCCAACTGCTCTGAAATCTTGTCGTAGATCTCCTGGGCGTTCGCAGGCGTCAGTTTCCCGGTTATGCCAAAGAGATCGTGCAGTTCATCGCGCAGCCATAGTCCGGTGGGGGTACCTTGAAACAGATGGTAGTTTTCGGCGAAGGTCTGCCAGATCCTGCGATGATCCGATTCGACGGCGCTGGCATCTTCCCCATCATTCATGGGCACACCCTGGGCCTCAAGGGGAACGCCCTGGGAGTACAGCATCCGAAAGACATAGTGATCCGGGATCAGGAAAAACTCGGCCGGCGAATCGAAGTGGTAGTTGGTATCGGCGAACAGAAGCGGGTCAACGTGGCCGTGCGGGCAGATCAGAGGAAGGTCGGCCACGCTCTCGAAGAGTGCGCGAGCTACAGTTCGTTGGTCGGCGCCGCCGCTGAAATACCGCTCAGCCCGTTCGGGCATATAATTGCTCAAAGACGAATTCACAAAAGTTTCCTTTCGTTCGCACGGATTTGGCGTAAGATTGAATTCTGTGGACCGGCCGAAAAGAGTCCTTTGTCCGATTGTCACTCTTCACTGATTATAGCTGAATGAAACCACTAAGGGCGAGGAGGGACGCGCATGAAGAAGCATCCTTCTCTTTCCCTTCTTACAATGCAAGGAGATGGCCATGAGTTCAAGAGAACAGTTTTCACTTGATGGGAAGGTTGCCGTCATCACCGGCGGCACAGGAGTCTTGGGAGGCGCGATGGCCCGCGGACTGGCCGAGGCCGGCGCGCGCGTCGCCATCCTGGGGCGGCGAGAGGCCAAAGCCACCGAGGTTGCCGGTGAAATCACAGCGGCCGACCACGATGCCATCCCGCTGCCGGCAGACGTTTTGGATGAGGCGAGTCTGCGGGCGGCACGACAGATATTGCTTGACGAGTGGGGAAGCGTTGACGTGCTTATCAACTGCGCAGGGGGCAACCGACCCGACGCCACCGTCTTCGGCGACCTGACCTTTTTCAATGTACCGCGCAACGCGCTGGAAGGCGTCGTCGGTCTGAATTTCACCGGTACGGTTCTGCCCACACAAGTTTTCGGCGAACTGATGGCGGAGCAGGGCAGAGGCTCGATCATCAACATCTCGTCGATGGCTTCACAGAAAGTCTTGACGCGGGTGATGGGCTACTCCGCGGCCAAGGCGGCCGTCGACAACCTGACTCGCTGGCTGGCCGTCGACCTGGCTGAAAAGCACGGGCCGGGACTGCGCGTGAATGCGATTGCGCCCGGCTTCTTCATCGGCGAGCAAAACCGGGCCCTGTTGATAAAGGAAGACGCACCCTCCAGCCCGGGGGATTCCCCAGTCCTGACCGAACGCGGTCAGCAGATCGTTGATCATACGCCGATGGGGCGTTTCGGTGAACCGGATGAACTGGTAGGGGCTGCGATTTGGCTGGCCAGCGACGCCTCCAGCTTCGTTACAGGCATCGTCGTTCCCGTAGACGGGGGTTTTTCTGCCGCCAGCGGCATCTGACGGGCCGGAGAGTGACCCGCAGCGAGCGCTAGGCAGCCGCGCCAAACCGCCTCTGCCTCAATGCTTCGCGGCCTGTGGTTTCTTGCCCGGCGCAGTGAAGATAATGTATATTGTTTCTTTGTTATTGTGGAGAAACATGGATTTTTGATAACCGCTCTGAGGGCAGTTGAAGTCGGGCGGTTAGTACGTTAGACCGGGGAGTACCGATGAGCGATTCGACAGTGGCGGCAAAGGACTTCATTCGCGAAGCGATTGCGGATGACATTGCCAGCGGGCGCTTCAATGCGCGTTTCCAAACCCGCTTTCCGCCCGAACCCAACGGCTACCTGCACATTGGGCATGCCAAGGCAATCGGGTTGAATTTCGAGGTGGCGGCGGAGTTCAACGGCCTTTGCAATTTGCGTTTCGACGACACCAACCCCCTCAAAGAGGAGCAGGAGTTCGTCGAGGCCCAACTGAAGGACATCCGCTGGCTCGGCTACGAGCCGGCCAATGTCCTCTATGCCTCCGACTATTTCGGTCAACTTTACGAGTGGGCGCTCCAGCTTGTCCAGGATGGTCACGCTTACGTCGACGATCTCAGCCAGGAGGAGATTCGTGCTCATCGCGGCACTCTGACTGAACCGGGCACGGACAGCCCCTATCGGAACAGATCCGTTGAAGAAAACCTGGATCTGTTCCAGCGGATGAAGGCGGGCGAATTCCCCGACGGCGCCCGCGTTTTGCGTGCCAAGATCGATATGTCCTCGCCCAACATCAACCTGCGCGACCCCGTTATGTACCGCATCCGCCATGCCGAGCATCAGCGCACCGGCGACGAGTGGTGCATCTACCCAATGTACGACTGGGCCCACGGCCAGTCAGACTCGATTGAAGGCGTTACTCATTCGCTCTGTTCGCTTGAGTACCTGAACCACCGCCCCCTGTACGACTGGTACCTGGAGTCCCTGGGCGTCTACCATCCTCGCCAGATCGAGTTCGCCAAGCTGGAGTTCACCTACATTGTGACCAGCAAGAGGCGCCTCATGCGGCTTGTTGAGGAAGGCCACGTAGACGGCTGGGACGACCCGCGCATGCCAACGCTGGCCGGTCAGCGGCGGCGCGGCGTACCGTCCAAGGCCTTGCGAGACCTCTGTCAACACGTCGGAATCGCCCGCACCAACAGCACAGTTGAGATCGAGCTGCTGGAGCATTTTATTCGGCAGGAGTTGAATCGTACCGCAATGCGAGTGATGGGAGTACTCAATCCACTGCCTGTCGTGATCACGAATTTCCCCGAAGGCGAGACCGAATGGCTCGACGCGGTGAACAATCCCGAGGATGAAAGCGCTGGCAGCCGGTCGGTCCCGTTCAGCCGTAACCTGTATATCGATCGGGACGACTTCATGGAGGACCCGCCGCGGCGATTTTACCGCATGGCACCGGGTCGCGAGGTCCGTCTCCGCTGGGGCTTCTTCGTGCGCTGCGAGGAGGTCATAAGGGACGATCAGGGTGAAGTCATTGCCCTGCACTGCACCTACGATCCTGAAACCAGGGGCGGCTACGCTCCGGACGGCCGCAAAGTGCGCGGCACGATTCATTGGGTGAGCGCAGACCATGCCGTTCCCGCCCAGGTACGCGTCTATGATCGTCTCTTCAATGTCGAGGATCCCTACGACGTGCCGGAGGGCCAGGACTACATGGCCAGCCTGTCGCCCAACTCGTTGACCGTGTTGGACCGCGTCCAGCTGGAACCGAGTGTTCTTGACCTTGAGATCGGTCAGACCGTGCAGTTTGAGCGCAAAGGCTACTTCTGTCTGGACCCAGACAGCGCCGGCGACCGGCTTGTCTTCAACCGCACCATCACGCTGCGCGATTCATGGGCGAAGATGCAGGCTCGTCGGCGAGGCCGGTGAGTCCAAAAGGCGAAGTGAAGGGTAACCCCGGGGGGAAACTCCATCAACACAACAATGTTCGTTGGGGTATGAAAGCGGGGTCTTTTCCGTATTGCGTAACGCGGGTGAAAAGACCTGATTCCCAGTCCAGCAAGCTTGATGGCTTCTCCAAAGCAGTGGGTAATCGTTTTACTTCTCCGCGTGAATGTGGCGAATCAGCGTATTGACTCTGGCGCTGACCTCGTTGAGCCTTCTTATCTGGGAGCTTTTCTCTTGGCGAAGCTGGTTGAGTTGTAGCCGCGCTTCTGTGAATTCCTGTAAAGGTTTTGCAACCAATTCGTTGATGATTTCCTCTGCCCTTTCCTGTGCTTCACTGCCGACCTGTTCGGCCAGTTCATCGAACGCGTCCAAGACCTCTTGCTGCATTTTCTCTGCGTCCGCATTTCGTCTAGCCTCTTCGAAGGCGGTTATAACCACTCCCGCCAATTGTAGGACAGGAACTGTATAGCCGACGACACTGGTGATGCGGATGCCTGTCCGGTTCTGAGAGCGAATGCCAAGTGATTTGCCAATCTCAAGAACTTTCGCGAAGGCAGGGCTTCTTTGAAGTCGGTCAAGCCCTGTGGCGCCCTGACTAGAAGCGTCTGGGCTGGGAGCGAAGTGACTCGCAATCAGGCTGAGAAGCTCTAACCCCTTCCAAGCAGCCTCCGAGGACGGGCTCCACTCCTTTTTGTCGAGTGTGGCGCTCAGATTTTCCTTCGTTTGATTGAAAAGCTTCGTGTTCAAGACCGCATTTATGTCTTCCGCCAAATCCGGCAAGCTGTTGCCCAAAGCCTTTTCAAAGCCTTTGGACAACTCTTCGAGTGCTTCCTGAACCTTATTCTCAGCGGTTTGGGACGTTGCCTCAAATTCGTAGTCTTTCCCTTTCCTGTCGATTTGTTCGGCCCACTCGGTCCCGGCTTCCACGAAAGAAAACTTTGTATGTGAAATCGCCAATTCGACGGCCCCTTGGAGGGTCGTCTTTGCGTCGTCGAAGTGACGGATAGTCCGGTTGTAGACAAGCGCCATGGCATCGGCGTCCGGGTCTTCGGTAGGTTCGCTCTGGATGGCAGTCTGTAAAACCTGATCGATGGCGTAGAGAGCGGTCGTGTGGCGCGCGTGTAGCCCCTTTTCGTGTACGAAGGCATCGATGTTGTCGATGAGAGAATCTAGGTTGCCTACCTGTTCCAGGTAAGCCGCGGATTCAGCGTGTTCTTCCGTCATTGCTTCTAAGGCGCTGAGAGCATCAATGAAAGTTATGCGCAGTTGTTCTGGGGTGAAGGGGCATAACGCCGGGCGCAAGTCTTCAGTAAGCCTTTTGCGGCTCTCGGGTGCATTGCCAGCGGCATGACGCGCCATTTTGTTGACGACCAGAATGGTTTCATGTCCCTTTGACCGATCGATTGTAAGTTTGCGGTAGTGCTGGCTCACATAACTATCGAACAGTTCATTTGTGATGACGAACATCATCAAGTCGGCGTTGCTAATCGCGTCATATGTGATTTCGTCATGTTCCGGTCGGATGTCGGTGTGGATGCCAGGTGTGTCGATAATGGATACGCCATTCCAGTCGAAAAACCTTGTTTCCGCGGTTACGATTTCGGCCCCGGTGGCAATGTCGTTCCGTCCGGTTAGGGCCTTCAGGATAGTGGACTTGCCGGCGCTATATTGTCCGGCCAGAGCTAAGCTGATTGGCGCATCCTGGTCTGCGCTGAGAACGGGGAGGCGGTCAGCCAATTGCTGCACCGAATCTGACTGAGACTGGCCAATTGCAAGACGGGCTTCCTCGAGAAGGGCTTCTGTTTTTTGCGCCCAAATGTGGGCTTGTAGTTGTGGCACTAAGATACCCTTACACTTTACTGACAATGTGGAATCCAGCTAGTTGACGGGCCAACTGCATGCGCACACGCGCCTCACTGTCCTGCACTTTCCAAGTGAGGCGCGCTGTGTGTCTTGTTTCGTCGAAATCGATAGAGCCGTTGAGTTGATACCCGCCGACCACCTCTTGGATTATAGATGGCGGATGTAGGGTCCCTGACAGCTGTTTTACGGATTCGTTGAACTGCGCCTCGAGGGCGGTAATAGCAGCATCGGGCAGTTGACGTTTTCCGGCGGTCGCCATTACGATAGCCTGGCCGGGAATTCGAGCGACCTTGAGGATGGTAGGTACCGCAAAGTCAAGGCCAATGTGTCGCAGCGCATCTTCTATATTCTGGCGGTTGAGATCCAGCAACACATCGTTCTGGCTCCAGGCGGTTTCGCGGCAGACGGCGGCGGCATCGGTGCTGGTTTGGGCCAAGTCGCTAATGCTCTGTATAAATCTTTCAACCACTTCTGCAATTATTTGTTGAGTGAACCACTTGTCAAATGTTTCGGCCACGCTTTCTTGTATGGCGTCCAATTGACTCTGCATCTGCTCCGTCATTTCAGCGATGGCTTCTTTCTTGGTTCTCATATGGTGCTGGTACAACCTGCCTAGAAAAGAGCCAACAACTGTCGCGACCAGAACTGCGACAGAACCGATACCACCGCCAATTAGAAGAACAGCGACGATGGCGAGGAGCGCGTCGCCGATATTTTCCCGTAACCACTTTCTCGACTGCCCATGCGCGCCAAATCGCTTGGCTTCAATTACGGCCGCTTGAATAGTGATTGCCATTAAATCTATCTCTGCCCTCGTGTCGGCCTCGACCTCTTGCAAGCGTGTCAAACAATCGCTTACGAGGTTTTCCTGTAAAATGCGAAATTTAGTCTCGATTTGCTCTGACTCGATTCGGGCTTCCCAATCTTTATTTGCGTTTTCCCTATGCCAGTGCGCGGCAGCGAAGGGCCGAATCTCGTTTCGTAGTTTGCCGATGGTCTCCTGCTGCGTCTGCTTCAATCGCTGACGGGCCTGGAGCTGAAAGCTGTTCCGCCAGGAATCCAGCTCCCCTTTCCGGTCGACGAGGCGGAGATGCATTTCCTCCAACAGGGTAGATACCTGCAGCAAAGCTTCGCTGGTTTCCAGAGTGGACTCAGTGGCGCCATGTAGGAAGCTGCGCATGCGGAGAAAAGGCCCGTTCGTGATGATTTCGTTCAGGATACTCTCCTCCACATGGCTGAATCGACTCGCGGCCGCCAGTTCACTCGTCAGCGCACTGTTTTCACATCGGCTGGCAAGAAAACGAGCATTAAGGTGGGTAGGTATGAACGGCAATTCTCGTCCCGGTGTGTGCTTATCAGCCAATTCATTGAACTGTGCGAAGAGACCGCGCAGTCTTTCATCGTCAAAGATCTTGTCCTGCTTGTGGATGAAATGTTTGATTGCAATCTCGCCTTCAAGCCCCCACTTTACGTTTACGATGCCCAATATGGGGATTCCCCATTTGCGGAGTCGGCCTAGGCGCTTGGCTTCGGACGGTTGGGGCGCGTCATCTGAAATCAGAAAGAGGATCAGATCGGCCTGTTTGGCGGCGTTGAAGGCGATCTCCTCATCGGCCTCGCCGCCGAATGCCGCCACACCCGGGACATCGGTTACGGTCAAGCCCTGCCACAGATAAGATCGTACGTCGCGGGTTGTGCGCTGGGCGCCCGAACCAATCGATTCGCCACTGCCGTGGGTCAGGACTTCCATCAGAGTGGACTTGCCAACCATTGTGCGCCCAAATAGGGTTATGTTGAAACTCTTCAGTTTCCTACGCTTCTCCCTGACTATATTGTCTATCTCGGCGTGAGTGGATTCCAGATCCACTATGACCTGCTTCAGATCCGCGAGCAATGGGGCATTAGCCTTGTTTTTGTCATGCTTCTTTGCGATGTTATTGATTAAGGTGCCTGCCTGTTCAATCACTTCTTTGCTGCGTTTGAGGTAGCCCTCAGCTTTCTGAAAACCGTCTTCGGCGGCCTCGGCACAACGGTCGAGCGCGGCCTTTACCTCTGGGGACACAGCGCTTTGAGGCAAGGGTTTTTCGGAATCGGCGGCAGTTCCGATCTCTTTGAGTTGAGTCACGTCCGGGCGCTCTGATTTGGGGCGTCGCATCTTCTGATGAACAGCTTTGGGTATCATAGGTTTTTTCATCTGGCGCCTATTCTTTCTGCAGTCGGGGGATACGTTTCTCTGTGTTCTGCTCCGCACCCCGGCACGCAAATGGGTGCAAGTCTGCTCTGCTTACAGCCATAAAAGCCTCATCAGCTAGCCTCAAATGGCGGCCAATTTGTGCTGACGACGCACTGCCGTCGAACCCCTATTTGACCTAATTGCCCGGGCCATCGGGGCACGAGGACCACAGAAGCGGTTGCTACGCAAAGGGGCGTGCCAATGTGCTTTCTTGTTAAGCCCGGACTACCCCTTACTTTGGGGCTTGCGGCACCAGTATGTGACCCTCCTCCAGCGTGCCATATCGCGTCACTCGTCTCGGCCCGTGCCTCCACAGGTACGCTGCAATATAGGCGCAGGTTATCGCATCGAGCGCGTCCTCATAGGCCTGAAGAGCGGCCCCGCGCAGGCCGTAAACTTGCGTACTCTTCAGTAACCGCCTTGTGCCGCGCAGCCGCGGGTCGGCCTTGCGCAGCTTACGAAGCAGCTTTCGATAGCGATCAAACTCCGACCAGCGCTCTTCGAAAGACCGTCCCCGACCGCGCTTATACTTGAGTGTACGGTCAAGGCCAAACAGACTGACCAGAGCCGGATGAGGGTACACTTCGCAAACCAGCCGCGCCTTCGTCCGCCGGGGAATCACATCGGATTCGTAAAATTTGAATCGTTCGGACAGCGCCGCAGTCAGGGCTTCCCCGCGCACAACGCCATCGCGTTCAAGCAGCTTTCTGTTTGCCGGATACGCTCCAGCCTGATAACGCAGCCAGTCCGCGGACAGCGCACGGTCGCACGCCCTGATTCCAGTCTCATTAGGTACCCTCAGCGGCGCATCGACCGCCACGATCGACCCATTACGCCGGGAAAGATGATCGCCGACGAAATCGAGGATTTCAGACATCTTGCTCAGTCCGCCCGCACTGGCAACCAACCGCCCGTCCCTGATCGCCGCAACGCCCGACGGGTTTTTGTCGCTCCAGGCCAGGTCGATGCCGATAAAGGACGGCTTTCCCCTTTTCTTTGCCATAGAGGACCTCCTCAGGGTGTGCTGACTCTACTTACCATCCATTTGAAGACGCCGGGTTCCCTCGCAAGAAGAACGAGACCGTCCCATGGGACGTCAAATCCATGGCGGGCGCTTGATGTAAACGTTACCTGTCCCGGCTGAGGCACACCTTCTCCACCGTCACTTCCTCCAGGTAGGCCTCGTCAACCTGCGCGCCGTGCCCCGGTCCGTCTGGCACAGTGAGCGTACTATTGCTGTTGAGGGTAAACGGATTGGTGACGATATCCCGCTCAAAATAGCGGTCGTTGGCACTGATGTCGCCTGGCAGAGTGAAATTTGGCAGGCTTGCGAGCGCCACGCTGATGGCCCGTCCGATCCCGGTTTCCAGCATGCCCCCGTGCCAGACGGGAATGCCCGCAGCCTGGCACATGTCGTGGACGGCAACCGAATCGGCCAGTCCCCCTATCCGGGAAGGCTTAATGTTTATCACTCCGCAGGCGTCCAGCTCCAGCGCCCAGCGGGCGTGATCCGGGGAGACGATACTCTCGTCCAGGCAGACCGGCGTTTCAATCAGCTTTGCCAACTTGGCGTGATCGAAGATATCGTCGTGGTCGAGCGGCTGCTCATTCAAGAGCAGGTCGAACCGGTCCAGTTGCCGCAGATGCTCGGCGTCTTCCAGATGGTAGATACTGTTGCCGTCCACCTGCAGCAGCAGGTCCGGCCAGCGATCGCGAATCGTTCCCGTGGGCTCGATGTCCCAACCCGGCTTTATCTTCAGTTTGACCCGTTGGTAGCCGTTCTCCAGGTAACCCTCCACAGTCTCCAGAAGGGCGCCAGTGGTTGCGTGAATCGGCACACTCACGCCCACGGCCACCTCCTCCCGGGTTCCACCCAGAAGGCTGGCCAGGGAGGCGTTCTGCGCGCGTGCGAACAGGTCCCAGACGGCAAACTCCAGCCCAGCCTTGGCCATGCGGTTGGCGCGCAGCTTTTTGAAGATGCCTCGCACGTCTGCCGGCGCTGAGATTTCTGCTTCCAGCAGCATCGGGCCTAGAAACTCCCGTTGCATGATAAGCGCCGTGTGAAAAGTCTCTTCGTTGTACCAGGGACCGTCACTGACGGGCGACTCGCCCCAACCGGTCACGCCATCTGCGTCCACCCGCACAATGACCGCGTCGCTGCCCTCATGACGCCATCCGCTGGTCTCAAATGGCCGCACATAGGGCATGTGGATGCGACGGAGTTCAATTCGATCGATTTTCATAGTTGCCTTCCTGTATGCCCAGTCTGCGGCAGATCCCGGGGTAGTTTCGAGGGCGCCCTGGTGAAAGGACGAAAAAACCTGGCGCCGGGGAGGACTCGCCGTAGGGATCTCTTCAGAAGTGGACGAGTCAACTACCGGGCCATTTCGAAACTGCGCCGGAGCCGCCACTGCCAAGCGTGGCCACAGATCGGCGCGTACTGGTGAGGAGACTTACGTTGGTGGCCATGCCAACCTTTCCTACCGGGGACGAAGGCTGGCGAAGGTCCAAGTTTCGGGGGGGAAGCCGGCAGGTTCCAAACTGATTCAGGCCTGCATGCGCTGGCGCTGCAGACCGGCATTCAGATGCTCAGGGAACCGACAGGCGTCCCGCCCCGAAGAGTCCTGATCGAGGCGACGCCAATCAGACGGCGTATACGCAGTCCACGTGGCGACCGCTTGCCGCCGATTCCAGGATCGCGTCACAGATTACGGCGTTGCGATAGCCGTCGACAAAGTCCGCGCCTATTGGCGAAACATCTCCGTCGTTTACGATGCAGTCCAGTAGGTGTGTAATCTCATGAACAAAGGTGTGCTCCCAGCCGATCATATGTCCCTGGGGCCACCAGTTCTCCCACCAGGGATGGAACGGCTCCGAGACAAGCACGTTGCGGAAGCCCTGGGCTTCGGCTGGTTCGTCGCCGACCCAGAAAATTTCCAGTTCGTTCAGACGCTCCAGATTGAAGACTATGCTTGCCTTTTCAGCATTAATTTCGAGGCGCTGGCCGTTTTTGCGCCCGGCGGCAAAGCGGCTGGCCTCAACCGTACCGATTGCGCCATTGTCAAACTCAAGCAGCGCGGTAAAGGCGTCGTCGACATCGACCTTGCCCATCGTTCCGTCGTCCCACGGGCGTTCGTCGATGAAGGTGCGGGTCATACCTGAGACGCTCTTTATCTCGCCAACCAGATAGCGGCCCAAATCGATAATGTGCGCGCCCAGGTCTCCCAGGGCGCCGCTGCCAGCCACGGACTTCTGCAGCCGCCAGATCATCGGCAGATCATAGTGGGCCATAACCCACTCCTGCAGATAGACGGCGCGGAAGTGGTAGATTTGGCCCAGCAGACCGGAATCCACCAGTTTTCGGATCTGCCGGATCGCGGGCACAAAGCGATAATTGAAGGCGACCATGTTTTTGACGCCCGCCTTCTGTACCGCTTCCACCATACTCTGCGCTTCATCGGCCGTGCGCGCCAGCGGTTTCTCACACAGGATGTGCTTGCCGCGTTCGGCGGCCAGAATGCAGGGATCTGCGTGGGTATCGTTCGGTCCGCCGTTATCGAACAGCTGGATGTCGTCGTTGTCGAGCATCGCCCGCCAGTCGGTGTAGTAGCCGTCGTATCCGTAGCGTCTGGCAGCCTCAGCTACAGCATGTTCGTCGCGTCCCGCGATGCCCACCAGTCTCGGCAAGGCAGGCGGGGGGTACATCATGTGGGCGATGTTCAACATCGCATGGCTGTGGGCCTTGCCCATAAAGGCGTAGCCCAGCATACCGACACCGATCTCCGGGGCGTCACCTTCAGCCCGCGCCCCAGCCATCGAAGTGAAACCGGATCCTTCACTCATTGGTCAGTCCCTCATTTGTTCTTGATTACTGGCATGAAATGGGCGGCCGCCCGCTGGCAGGCCGCCCCCACTGACAAAGCCTGCAACTATTCGGCAAAGGCCGCGTCAAAGGCTATTTCGGACGGCGCAAAGTCGATCTGTCGGGTGTAGGCACAGGATTCGGTGGCGCCGTGCTCTCGGTCCATGCCCGCATCTTCCCATTCGATCGAGAGTGGCCCGTTGTAGCCGATATCGTTCAACGCCCGCATGATCTCCTCAAAGTCGATCTTGCCGCGCCCAACCGAGCGGAAGTCCCAGAAGCGGCGATGGTCGCCGAATTCGGCATGGCCGCCAAAGACACCTGCCTCCCTGCCGCTGTCCGACCAGCCCACGTCCTTCATATGCACATGGAAGATGCGATCGGCGAAACGGCGGATGAATCCGACGTAGTCGACGCCTTGATAACCGAAGTGACTCGGGTCGTAATTGAAGCCAAAGGCCTCGTGGCCGTCCAGGGCGTCAATTGCGTTCTGGGCGCTGTGGATATCGAAAGCGATCTCGGTGGGATGAACTTCAAGTCCGAACTTCACCCCGTTCTCGCTGAAGACATCGAGTATCGGAGTCCACAGTTCGGCAAAGAGAGCCAGACCCTTCTCCAGAAAATCGGGCGGGTTCGGCGGAAAGGAGTAGACCATGTGCCAGATCGGCGAACCGGTAAATCCCGGCACGACTTTCACGCCGAATTTGGCCGCGGCACGTGCGGTGTCCTTCATCTCCTCTGCTGCACGGGCGCGAACGCCGTCCTCCGTGCCATCGCCCCAGAGGCGGGGCGGCAGAATGCTCTCGTGGCGTTCATCAATGCGGTCAGCGACCGCCTGACCGACCAGGTGGTTGCTGATAGCGAAACATTTCAGACCGTGCTTGTTCAGCGTGTCCCAGCGCCCCTGTACATAACTGTCGTCTTCCAGGGCCTTGTCCACCTCGAAATGATCGCCCCAACAGGCAAGCTCCAGACCGTCATAGCCGAACTGTTTGGCCTTTTCGCAGATGGTTTCGAAAGGCAAGTCCGCCCACTGACCTGTGAAGAGCGTTACTGGTCGCGGCATGAAATCCTCCTTAATTTCGTTGAAAAGTCGATTTTTTGAATTGGAGTGTTTGGGTAGACCGTCTGCAACTCGATCAAGTCTTCTTCGCAACAGACCGCGGCCGAACAGGACGAGTAGACTGCGATCCTTCTTCTGTAAACGAGTCGGGGGTTGATGCCTTCAATCTCACGATATGCGAACTACCAGCACTGAGTACTTTGCCATGTGACAACAGGACCGACCAACTATGGTCTGCTATCCAGTCACATTTCAAAGATTCGCCTACTATACAATCATAGCACCGATATAGCAATCCGGGATCCTGGCCGGTAGCATCCCAGAGGGTCGAAAGCAACTCGCCGCATGCCCGGTTTTTGCTGAAAGGTCGCGTGACCTGCCCCGAGGTCCGAACCACCGGTTATGTTAGTCCGACAAGGGCTGGACAGTATCCGTAGGCCAGAGGGCCTCAGACGCAGGCGGCCGGCTGAAGGGATCCACTAGATGCGTTCGAAGTAGCGGGTACGTTCCCAGTCGGTGACGGCGTTGCGGAAGGCTTGGGCTTCTGTCGTGAAGAAGTGGGCGTAGTGTTCGACGACGTCGGCGCCGAATGCGGAACGGGCGAGGTCGCTGGCGGCGAAGTTGGTGACTGCTTCTTCGAGGGTGGCGGGCAGCATTTGCATGTCAGAGGCTGCATAGACGTCGCCGATGTGTGGGGGCGGGGGCTCAATCTGCTGCTCGATGCCGGCGAGGCCGGAGGCGATGACGGCTGCGTAGGCGAGGTAGGCGTTGACGTCGGCGCCGGGAATGCGGCACTCGATGCGGAGGCTGTGTCCTGTGCCGACGATGCGGAAGCCGGCGGTGCGGTTGTCGGGCGACCAGGCGAGTGCGGTTGGGGCCCAGCTGCCGGCTTCGAAGCGCTTGTAAGAATTGACGGTTGGGGCGTAGCAGACCATGAGCTCGGGCACATAGTGCATCCAGCCGCCAAGGAACCAGCGGAAGAGGTCTGAGCAGGCGATGCCGGAGAGGTCTCCGCTGCCGGGGAAGGCGTTGGTCGGCTCTCCGCCGGCTGTCGTCCAGAGACTGAAGTGGAGGTGGGCGCTGGAGCCGGCTTCGGCCGCGTCGGGCTTGGCCATGAAGGTGGCGCTGCAGCCGAGCTGGTCTGAAATTTCCTTGACTGCCTGTTTGAGCAGGAGATGGCGGTCTGCCATTTCAAGAACAGGCGCGTAGCGGATGTTAAGCTCGTGCTGGCTTTTGCCGAACTCACCCTTGGTGGACTCGACGGGGACGCCGGAGGCGGCGAGATGGCGGCGGAATGCGCCGTTGAGGTCTTCGGTGCGCGAGGCCTGGAGGAGGTGGTAGTCTTCGCGGTACCATCCGACTTCGGCCAAGTCACGATAGCCGTTGCTGGCCGCGTCGAGGTACGAGGTGCGATAGAGGAAGTATTCCAGTTCTGAACCGGCCATCGCTGCATAGCCATGGGCGTGCAGACGGTCGAGTTGTTTGCGCAGTATCGAACGGGGGGCTACGGAAACGGGTTCGTGGGTGGGATCCAGTTGGACGTCGCAGAGTACGAGTGCGGTGCGGTCGAGCCAGGACAGGGTGCGGAGGGTGCCGAGATCGGGGACCAGGTGGACGTCGCCGTATCCCGATTCCCAGTTTGAGAACTGGTAACCGGGGACAGGTTCCATCTCCATGTCGACGGTGAAGAGGTAGTCGCAGGCGTGGGTGCCGCGGGCGGCGTCGGTGAGGAAGAAGGATGCATCGAGTCGTTTGCCCATGAGCTTTCCGTAGGGGTCGGGGAAGGCGAGGATGACGGTGTCGATAGCGCCGTCTTCTGCGGCGGAGCGCAGCTCTTCGACGGTGAGAGTTCCTGAGACCCTTCTTGGATCCGACTGCATGGTTTTGGCCTCCTGCGTGATCGGCTTCCGCGGAGTGACGTGGGGGTCTTGTCCGAGGCTCTTGCTAATGTCGAGTTGGGGGAATTATATACCGAAGCGAAGGGAATGTTCTACCAGGGCTTAGGGGGCGTACATCCCGGAATTGAGGTGGAATCAAACGGGGCATTAATGACAGCGGCGGCGCCTCTTCCGCCTCAGAGTTGCTCACGGGTTGGCGCTGGCTTCTTCGCTGCCAGAGGTCTGCGAGTGCTCACACCACTTAGGGATGCACCCAGACCGGCGCCGGGCCTGGCAGCGCGGCGCCGGTGATCAGGCAGGTCAGTATGAAGCTGGGCGGCTCAAGAGTGGAATACCTGGAGCCTTTGCCCGGCTTGGATCCGGGTCTTAGTCTGCAGTTTGACGGCGCCATCGTGTTCTTGAAAGGCGACGGGTTCACTGTCAATGGTGACGTTGGCTACCGCGGCTTCGGCAAGGAAGGGCAGTTGGAGGCTGCGGAGATTCAAGGAGCCGTAAAGGATTTCAAGGGAACAGTGCTCAGGCGTCATCCTGAACTCGCCCCAGCCGGAGTCGAGGGACCAGAAGCATTTGAACTCGCCGTTGTCAGGCTGTACGGGCTGGAAGCCGAGCCCGCCGTTGACCATGTCGAACTGGAAGCCGGAGAAGGCGTTGAGGAGGGCGTAGGAGGCCATGCTGCGGGCGTAGTTGTTGCCGCATTCGAATTCGTTCCAGGGGTTGCGCCGTTCGCCGTCGTAGCGGTGTCGGATGGCCTCGACGCAACGCATGCCTTCGTCGACGAGGCCAACCATGATCATGTGGCTGGCGGCGGCATATTCGAAGCCGTTCATGGTCTCCTGCGAGTAGGGCGCAGGGATGAGCGGCTTTTCAACGTCGTCGGGCCAGGCGCAGATGACGAGGCCGCCTTCGTCGTTAAGAGAGTAGATGCGGCAGGGGTTGTAGACCTGGCTCATTTCGGGAACGAAGTTGTACTTGTAGATTGCGGCGCAGGCCTGTTTGACCTGATCCGGGTCGTGGAGGTCGCCGAGGCCGTAGAGGGAGGCGTGCCACTGGGCAAGGACCTGGTCGATACTGCTGCCCTCGCCTATCTGGTATTTGATCTCGTTGTGTTCGGCGTTCCAGTAGGCGTCGAGTGCGGAGCCGCCCTTGAGGGCATCTTCCTGAGGCCCATAGGATTCGACGAGGGCGCGATCGGCGAGGTTGACATCTTGTATGTAGTATTCGCCGTTGAAGAGGTTCTCATCAACCCAGGCCTTGCCGCGTTCGAAGATGGCATGGTATTGGGAGGCGGCTGCGACATCGCCTATCGATTCGGCCATTTCGGAGGCGGCCTTGAGCGCGCCGAGGTAGAAGCCCGTCAGCCAGGAGTTGGGGCCGAAGAGCTCCATATCGAGGGTATGGTGCTGGCGGCCGGTGAGCACACCGGACTTGCCGGGGTCCCAGCGGTCGATGTTGTCAGGACTCCAGGCGTATTCGAGGGACTTCTTAACGCCGGGCCAGACGGAGCGCAACCAGGCGTGATCGCCGCTGATCTTCCAGTCGCGGTAGGTCTTCATGACGCCGCCGAACTGGCCGTCGCAGCAGGGGCGGAAGGGCGAGGGGTCGGAGCCGAGAGGAAGCTGGATGCGGAAAGGCATGGCGCCGTTTTCGAGGAGGTTGTAGCGGTAGTCAGCGGTGCGCATGGTGCGCTCGAGAGCGGGGAAGAGGAAGGGGAGCGCCTGCTGGTAGTTCCAGACGTGGGTGCAGCTGCCTTCGCAGCAGCCTTCGTCCGGATGCAGGCCTTCCCAGCCGTAGAAGGTGCCGTCTTCGAGGCGGAGGACTGTTGGCGATTTGAGGATGGAGATGTTGGCCGAGACGGCGTCGAGGGCAGCGGCTGGAATGGTTGAGGCGAAGAGCGCTTCCTGGAAGCGTCTGGTGTCGTCGTAGAGGCGGGGCCACTGCTCGATGGCATAGTGTGCGCTCGCCAAAGAATCCTGCCAGCGGGTTGCGTAGTAGTTTTTCCAGGATGGCGCGCCGGCCTGCTCTTCCTTCCAGTAGTTCTCGCAGTTTGGGAAGCTCCAACTGATGACGAAGCGGATACGACGGGTTTCGCCGGCGGCGACTGGCAGGTGGACGGCGAGGAGTCCTGTGTCCTGTTCAGTGAAGCGGGCGCCGCCGGCTTTCTGTTCGGAGGTGTCGTATTCGCGGTTCTGGAAGGGCCCGGGTGTATTGAGGTCTTTCCAGTAGACTTCGAGGTTGTCGAACCAGGCGCCGCGGAACCAGTTCTGCTGCCAGCTGACTTCGACATCGCCGGCGAGCCCGGCGTCGGTGGCGAGGGTCAGGTTGCCGTAGGCAGTGTCGTCGGGATGGAGGCTGTCGGATGAGAGGTTAAGGGTATAGCCCCATGGGTTGGCTTCAACGGTGTTGAGGTTGGTGGCGGGAAGGGGGTTGGTGAGAACGCCGACGATGGTGTAGGTGTGATCGGCGGCGGTGGAATTGGTCACGCTGAATTCGAAGAAGGCGGCGGGGATGCCGGAGTCGTCTTCGTTGGTGGGGATGAAGGGGTTGAAGGCGGTGAGCTGCACCTGGCCGGGGAAGGTGTCATCATTATAAGACAGCTCAGCAATGGGGAACTGGCCGCGGAAGTCGACGCTCGCGAAGTGGGGCAGGCCGGTGAGGTATTCACGGCGGGGGCCCCAGCCGAATGTGCTGAAGATAGGAGCGACGAGTTCTCCCTGGTAGGGAGAGTGCAGGTCGCCGTGGAGGACGCGGGCATCGGTCACTTCGCCGTCTTTTTCGGCGCGAATGGCGAAGTGGGAGAAACCGTTGACGCCGCCTTTGTTGGGGCGGTTGAAGATTTCCCAGTCGATCAGGCGTCCGTTGCCGGCGAGGCCGATGCAGCCGGTGCCGATGCCGCCGAGGGGGAAGCTGATTTGGTTGGTCTTTTCGTTGCGGTAGACGAAGTGCTCCATTTGAATCTCCGGACTACAGTGGTCAGTAAGTCAGTGGTCGGTGGTCCATGGTCAGTCTGTCCGCATGTAACTCATGTATTGCTTAGTTCGACAGAAGCGGTGCGCGGACGGGTGAAAAATCTATGTTGGCGCCTCTTTTTGGAGGACGAGGAGGTAGTTGGCAGCGATGAAGAGGGCGTAGGCGGTTGGCAGGAGCAGGAGCAGGGCCAGGCTGATGTAGGCGATGCAGAAACTGAAGAGGATGCCTATGGCGAGCAGGCCGAGGCTGTTGGCGGGATGGCGACCGGCCAGGATCAGTGCATCGCGGATGCAGGCGCGGACGCCTTGGTCCGGGTGCTGGGCCAGACTGGGGAAGGCGTAGAAGGAGAGTGTTGCCATGACTGCGCATCCCAAGAGATCGGCGGCCAGGCCTAGCCACACGATAGGGGCAACCGGTTCGGTCTGCAGGGCGGGCAGTGTTGTTATCAGAGCGAGCAGAGGGAAAATCGTCAGGAGGCTCAGCAGGGCGCTTTGACGCCAGCACTGACGGAAGTCGTCAAAGAGTGAGTATTGCCGCGGCACTCTTCCCTGAAGGAGGCGCGTCTCAAAGGCCAGCAGTGCGGTCCAGGCTGGGCCGATGGTGATGGAGGCTACAAGGAGTGTGGGGATGAACAGTCCCAGCGTGAAGAGGAAGGAGGCAGGTATGCAGACGAGAGTGAAGAGCAGAGCACCCCAAAGCAGCTGGGGCAGGTTTTCCCAAAGGGTCTGTCCGACCTGAACGACGTATGTACCGGGGGTGATGCCTTGCTGCGTCGTCATCCTTTCAGACCGGTGATGGCCGCGCCCTGTACGATCCAACGCTGCGCCAGCAGAAAGAAGACGAGGAGTGGAAAGATGGAGATCATGATGCCGGCGAGGACTTCGGACTGATTGCCGGAGCCCATGTAGCCGCGGATGGTGGCGATGGCGATGGGGAAGGTGAATTTGTCCCAGTCGCGCAGGAAGAGCAGGGGGCCGACAAAGTTATTCCAGGAGGCGAGAAAGGTGAAGATGCCGAGGGCAGAGAGGGCGGGACCGGTCAAGGGCAGCAGGATCTGCCAGTAGACGCGGAAGTAGCCGGCGCCGTCGATTTTGGCGGCGTCGAGGAGCTCTTCGGGCAAGGATTTGAAGTGCTGGCGGAGGAGGAAGACGCCGAAGGCGCTGGTTACACTGGGGAGGATGAGGGCCCAGTGCGTGTTCATGAGGTCGAGTGAGCGGATGATGATGAATGAAGGGATCAGGGTCACGGTCGCGGGGACCATCAGGGAGGCCAGGAACAGCCCGAAGAGGATGTCGCGACCGAAGAAGCGCAGGCGGCCGAAGGCGTAGCCCGCCATCGAGCAGGTGAGGAGCTGGGCGGCGGTGACGATGAGCGCGATCTTGAGGCTGTTCCAGAAGAACAGCATGAACTCGATGTCGGGAGAATTGATGACGGCGAGATAGTTCTGCCAGTGCAGGGCAGTGGGCCAGAAGTCGGGCGGGAGATCGAAGGAGTTCTTGGGATCGCGCAGCGAGGTAGAGAACATCCAGCTGATGGGTGCGATCTCGATGATGGCGACGCCGATCAGGAGCAGCCAGAGGAGGGCCTCGCCGAGCCGGAGCCAGGCGGACTTTCTATAGGTTCTGCGGATTGTAACCGGCTCGGCGGCGGGACCTGTTGTCGTTGCCATCAGACTGGTCTTTTGTCGGAAGTCGTTTGGTGGGGCCGCGTTGAGTGTGGCAGGCCGTTATTCATAGTGAACCCAGCGCCGTGCGCCGAGAAATTGCAGCAGTGTGAGCGTGATCAGGATGACAAACAGGGTAAAGGAGACGGCGGATGCGTAGCCCATCTCGAAGCCGCGGAATGCCTTTTCGTAGATATACATGGCGATAACGCGGGAGGCGTCCCCCGGGCCGCCTTCGGTGAGTACATAGACGTTGTCGAAGATCTGAAATGCGCCGATGAGAGAGATGACAATGGCAAAGAAGGCTGTGGGCGAGATGAGAGGGAGCGTTACATTACGGAACTGTTGCCAGAATCCGGCGCCGTCGATGCGGGCGGCTTCGTAGTAGACGGCGGGAATGCCCTGGAGGCCGGCCAGGTAGATGACCATCAGATAACCGCAGGCCTTCCAGACATCGTAGATCATGGCGGAGACGAGAGCCCAGGCTGAGCTGCTGAGCCAGGGTACTGGGTCCAGACCGATCTGGCCGATTAGGAAGTTGACGACGCCCCGGTCCTGGGTCAGGAGGAAGCGCCAGACAACGGCCAGGGAAGCGGTCGTGGTCATGACCGGGAAGAAGATGGAGGTGCGGAGGAGATAGCGAAGGCCCCAGGGCATGGCGCGATTGAGGCCCACGGCCAAGAGGAGGCCGAGGACATTGTTGAGGAAGGTGGCGCCGACCGTGAGCCGCAGGGAGTTCCAGTAGATTTTGAACATCCTGGAATCGGTCGTGAGCCGGGTGACGTTCTCGACGCCGGCCCACTTTGGCGGCGTCAGGAGGTCGTAATGCAGAAAGATGAGGACAAGGGAGGCGCCGATAGGCAGTACGGTGAATGCCAGGAGCCCGAGCAGGGCGGGGGTGGCAAAGAGATAGCCGGCCCATGCTTCACGCTGAGCCAGAGTGGTCCCCTTTTGGGGGTTGGCCTGCCTGTCGATTCCGTCGTCAGGCAGCGCTGTTGAAGTCATGGGTAGTCCTATCCGGACAGGTCAGTATAGCGAGTTGCCGGGCGGAAGGGGGTCCATGAATCCCTTGCCGCCGGCAACCTGACATATCTAAGTGGGGGCAGTTATGCCTGCTTGAGCTTGTCCATTTCGGGCTGCAGCTCGGCGTGGGCAGCCTGCATCGCCTCTTCGACCGATCGTTCGCCATTCCAGATGGTGGCGTAGTTCCGGTTGAGGATTGGTTCGACGATATTGAAGTTTGTGGGCGACGGCACGGTGGCTGCGACGTCGAGCGATTCGTAGAAGAGCGCGGTGTTGGCCGGGCCGTACTCGGCGAAGACGGGCATTTCGGAGACCGAGCGCAGGGCGGGGATGCTACCGCCGACCTTGACCAAGTCGATGGAGGTGTCGGAGTGGGCAAGGTGCTTGACGACCTCCCAGGCCTCTTCCGGGTTCTCACTGGAGGTGGAGACGCCCCAGCCTTCGGTGCCGGCCACGGTCTTGAGCGGACCGGCGTTGTGCGGCTGATACTGGATGTCGTAGGTATCGAACTCTGCTTCGAGGGAGCCGGCGATGCACCAGCGGCCGCAGGTGCGCATGACAAGGTTGCCGGCGTGGAACTGTGCCCATTCATCCCAGCCTTCGGGATTGGGGGCGACTTTGTGCTCGAGGATCAGATCGGCCAGAAACTGAAGTGTCTCGGCGACCTTGGGGTCGAGCAGGTTGGAGTCCAACCAGTCATCCGAAATTGGTGAGGCGTCATTGTTGAAGTACCAGGCGCACATGCCGAACATGCTGGCGCCCCAGAAGGAGTAGGCGAAGCGGTCATCGGCGCCGCCGGTGACGTTGGCGACCTGGTGACAGGTTTGGAGGAAATCGTCCCACGTCCAGTCGGTCGGGGGCGGATCCAGTCCCTCTTCTTCGAAGATGGCGGTGTTGTAGTACATGACCATGTTGTTCCAGGAGAAGGGGAACAAGTATTGCTTGCTATCGACCTGGAGCATTTCGCGCAGGGTGACGTGGATGTCGTTATGGAGGATGTCATTGGCGGGCTCATCTGCGGCGAAGAAGTCGTCCAGCTCCACGAGGACGTTCTTGGCAGTGAGGAGTCTGAGCCCTTCGATGGCGATCATGATGACGTCGATCTGTTCGCCGCCGGCGATGCGGGTCAGCATTGTGTCGGAGTAGCCGTCCCAGCCGCCTTCGCCCCAGCTGTTGGCGTTTACCTCCATAGCGATGTTGGGGAGCCTTTCAAGGGACCGTTCCAGGGCATTGTCGAAGGTGTTGACGGGCATGCCGGTGGTGGCGATGATAGTGACCGGCTCCATGGCGGGGGCGGAGTCGCCGCCGGAGGCAGGGGCGGCTGCGGGGGCTGCACAGGCCGCGAGCGCGACGCCGGCTGCGCCAACACCTGTAAGCCGCAGCATGTCGCGACGGCTCATGTTTTGATGGGATAGTGTGGGTTGTCTGGACATACTTCGTCTCCTAAAAAAGCTTGGTTGGCGAGTTGGGGTTAGGGAGACTGGCCCTGTTCCACCAGATGATGTGGGTCGCGTTAGCTGATTTCAAGGGGCCGTGATTGGTCCAGGCACCAAGGTAACAGGACATGCAACTTTCGCTACTGCAGACAGATGGACAGCGCCACTTCGTGTGCTGTCGCACGCGTACGTTTCTCAACGGTTCTCAATCGGTGGTCGAACGGAACCTGGCGGGTTTGCGGAAAGAGAGTGGGACTCGTTACTTCGGATTGGGGGAAATAATAAAACAGGCTTGGCGCGTTGCCAAATTTTTTGGGGGCGTAGTTGTCTTTGCTTGTGGGTCTTGGTTCAGCAGAAGGAAGAAGCTTGAGTCCGTGACTGCCGCGTGCGAAAGGACTATACGCCAGCCAGGATCGAGAATCTGGCTTGGGGTACAGTACTGTTAGCGTTATGGCATGTGCTATGCGGGAGAGCAGAAGGACGGCAGGCTACCGAGAGGTCGAGGCGTAAGGGGCGCCGTGTCTCCCGCAACCTGCCATCCCTGAATTGATCTGACTATGCCTGCTTGAGTTTGTCCATTTCGGGCTGCAACTCGTCGTGGGCAGCCTGAAGCGCCTCCTCGACCGTGCGTTCGCCATTCCAGATCGTGGCGTAGTTCCGGTTCAGAATGGGCTCTACGATGTTGAAGTTGGTGGGCGACGGCACGGTGGCTGCAAAGTCGAGCGATTCGTAGAAGAGCGCAGTGTTGGGCGGGCCGAACTCGGCGAAGACGGGCATTTCGGCGACCGAGCGCAGCGCGGGGATGTTACCGCCGAGCTGCACCATGTCGATGGAGGTATCGGTGTCGGAAAGGAGCTTGACGACCTCCCAGGCCTCCTGCGGGCTTTCACTGGAGGTGGAAACGCCCCATCCGTCGGTGCCGGCCACGGTCTTGAGCGGACCGGCCTGGTGCGGTTGATACTGGATGTCGTAGGTTTCGAACTCTGCTTCAAGGGATCCGCCGATGCACCAGCGGCCGCAGGTGCGCATTACAAGGTTGCCGGCGTGGAACTGCGCCCATTCATCCCAGCCTTCGGGGTTGGGGGCGACTCTGTGCTCGAGGATGAGATCGGCCAGGAACTGAACCGTTTCGGCTACCTTGGGATCGAGCAGGTTCGAGTCCATCCAGTCGTCTGACATTGGTGAAACGTCGTTGTTGAAGTACCAGGCGGACATGCCGAACATGCCGGCGCCCCAGAAGGAGTAGGCGAAGCGGTCGTCGGCGCCTCCGGTGACGTTGGCTACACTGACACAGGTCTGCAGGAAATCGTCCCACGTCCAGTCGGTCGAGGGCGGATCCAGCCCCTCTTCCTCGAACACGGCGGTGTTGTAGTACATGACCATGTTGTTCCAGGAGAAGGGGTACTCGTACTGTTTGCCGTCGACCTGGAGCATTTCGCGCAGGGTGACGTGGACGTCGTTCTGGAGGATGTCATTGGCGGGCTCATCTGCGGCGAGGAAGTCGTCCAGGGCTACGAGGACATTCTTTGCCGTGAGCAGCCTGAGGCCTTCGATTGCGATCATGATGACGTCGATCTGTTCGCCGCCGGCGATGCGGGTCAGGAGCGTGTCGGAGTAGCCGTCCCAGCCGCCTTCGCCCCAGCCATTGGCATTGACTTCCATGGCGATGTTGGGGATTCGCTCCATGGAACGCTCTAGAGCGTTGTCGAAGGTGTTGACGGGCATGGAGGTGGTGGCGATGACGGTTACCGGCTCCATGGCGGGGGCAGAATCGCCGCCGGCGTCAGGGGCGGCTGAGGGGGCTGCACAGGCGGCAAGCGCGACGCCCGCTGCACCGACTCCGGCAAGCCGCAGCATGTCACGACGGCTCATGTTTTGATGGGAAGGGGTTTGAAGTTTGGACATTTCTTGTCTCCTCTAAGTGATTAGCGTTGCGGCCGAGGCACCTGTCCTGCCGACCCCCACACTATAAGGGTGTTCGTCCGGAAGGCGCACGCAACCGTGCAAACTTGGGGCATTTAGGGTAGAACTTGGATGGCTTGGGCACCGTGGAATGATAGAACATGCTCATCCCGCTTCCAAATTTCAGGACGGAGGCGGTCATAGCTTGAGGATGGGTTGTCAAATGACAGGAGGAGGCTTGAAACCAGGACAACCGCGCACAGTAGGGCAATCCTACAACAGGGATCGAGCATCTTCCGAGCAGAACAGAGCTCTTTAGTGTCCTGAAATGTAGTCGAGCAGTACCGAAATTGACTTTATGGGTACACTGTATGAGGTCCCTTCATGAACAGAACCAAAGAATCACTGTCGGCGTATGAAGTAGACGTTACCAGTCCAAACTTGACAACATCTTTCAGTGCATTCACCGTCGATCCTTCGAGAAAAACGGGGGATCCCCCAAAAAAGGCGAAATATGGTGTCAAAATGGTGTCAAAATGCGTCAAAGCCATTCAGTGTTCTCTAAATTGAGCCGTTGAATGGAACCGGGGAGTCCCCCCAAAAGACCGGACAAAACGCGAGTAAATCCTTCAGCGCTCCCCCCTCCAGGCGTCGCCCCACATCGCTCGCGCCTCGCTCCTCTCCACTCTCTACTCGCCTTTTGACCTGAAAATCCCGATACAGACTACGACCTCTAAAAAATCCGGGATGCACCCTAATTTTGCTCCACTTTGACATACGACAGTCGCTTTGCTAGGATGGAGGCAGGTTGCGCCGCGGTCATGGCGCCAACTCCTATTTTTCTGGGAAGCGAAGCAACGGTTCCGTTCGGCTTATGCAGCGCGGTTGTTGGCGACGGCCAAGCGACTGGGGCGGGCTGGCGGGCCGAAAATGGTGTGCCAGGGCTGGAGATTCATGGTACTCCAAGAAGGATCTACGAATACGTTTTCCCAGGTCCTTGAGCTAAATTTAGAGACTGAAGAGATACTTGCCGATTTAGGCTACCGCTATCGCAGCGCCCCCTTGTCATTACAATCTGTTGAGGAGACGCCCTTCACGGCGCAGGTTGAGTTGATGCGTGCGCAGATGCGGGAGCGGTTACCCTTTGTGCCGATGACCAATGAAGCGACTGCGCGCGCGTACTATGTGACGCCGCTGCTGTTCGCAGCGCTCGACCTGGTCAGGTTCAAGATGAACATTGCGTATGGGATTGCGGGCGGACGGCTGAGCGGGACGGTGGACTATCTGCTGGAGGGCAGGCAAGACCTCGTTGTGGCCGGGGTGATGAACGAGGAGCTGGAGCGCGGATTCAGGAAGCTGACCGTCCAGATGGTCGCTCTGAGTGAGCAGCTGGCAATGCCGAAGGTCGAACCAGTTCATCCACGGCGGGCGCGAAAGGCCCATCGCACCGGTCCCGCCCGGGGCGGGGTCGGAGGTTTTGGGACGGAAAAGGGTGTCCGGACGCAGTTATTCGGTCTGGTCACGGCAGGGCCGATCTGGCAGTTTGGTCTTCTTGAGAGAGGTCAGAAGAGAATTACGCGGGACACCGAGTCGTTTCTGTTGCCGCGCGATGCGGCGAAGTTGTTGGGAATCATAGTGGGGTTGCTGGGCGAGAACAGACAGGACAGAGTCAAGCGCGAAGGAGAGAGGTTGTCATGGGCGAACAGTTAGCGATTAATGGGGGGCCGCCGGTCCGAACAGTTCCCTTTGGACCCAGTCATTATTTTGGCGACGAGGATATCGAGGCGCTTTCTGAGGTGATCCGGTCGGGTGCGCTGGGCAAGGGGCCGAAGGTCAGGCAGTTTGAGGAGGCATTTGCGGCACGGCACGGTGTCGCCCACGTGGTCACTGTGACTTCGGGCACCGCGGCGATGCACACATGCGTCGGCGCAATCAATCCGGATCCGGGAGACGAGATCATCGTCACGCCCTGGACTTCCGGGGGCAGCATCATAGGGACTCTGCTGCACAACTGCGTGCCGGTATTTGCCGACATAGACGACACGTTCACGCTGGACCCGGCGGACGTTGAGGCGAAGATAACGCCGAGGACGCGGGCCATAATCGCTGTACACCTTTACGGGAACCCGTGTGATATGGCGGCGCTGCGCGAGATCGCAGACCGGCATAAGATCTTCCTGCTGGAGGATTGCTGCCAGGCGCACTTTGCTGAATACCAGGGCACGGTGGTCGGCTCGATGGGGGATATCAATGGCTTCAGCTTTGGGGGCAAGCATCTCTCGGCGGGCGGCGGCGGCGCAATCATGTCCGACAACGAAACGTTGTGGGAGCGGGCACTGATCTTCTCCGATTGCGCGCTGCCGCGCAATGGCGGGCCTTTCGAGGGACGGCCTTACGCGAACTATTTTTTGGCGCCAAACTACAAGTTGAATGACCTGATGGCTTCGGTCCTGATTGCGCAGCTGAAGAAGGTGGACGGCTACATCGAGAAGAAGATTCAAGCGGCACAGCAGATCATGGAGCAGGTAGAGGATATCGAGGAGATAACGCCGCAACGAGTGCGGAAAGGGGACCGGCACTCTCACTGGGTGTTGGGCATGACGCTGGACACCGACAAGATGAATTGCGACGCCTGGGAGTTTGCGGAGGCGCTAAACCAGGAGGGAATCCCCGCGGGCGGCCCTTACATTGGGTCGGGAAAGGAAGGACCGCTTTATCGCAATGAATTCCTGTCCGGGCCGAACTGTTACGGCCGCAGCAGGTTTCCTTTTGACTATAATCGGGAAAAGCCGGTGGACTACAGGTTAATCGAGTGCCCGAATGGGGAGAAGTTGATGCGGCGGGGTTTCAGCTTTTCAATGCAGCCGAGTATGGACGATGAAGACGCGGCTGACATCTCTGCGGCGATTCGCAAGGTGTTCGGGCACTATCGGAAAAGGCAACGGTAAGTGGTCAGCAGTCAGTGGTCAGTGACTGCAGTGGCCAGAAACTGCTTAATCGGCTGCGGGAGCTTGTACTTGAGGAACGGAGAAAGAGAGTGACTCGGCAACAGAGTGATCAGACGCCGATCTGGAGCGGGATTCACTACTTGCTGTATTTGCGGGAAGCGGGTGCAGAGGAGGACTCTGCCCGGTTCAGCCTGTTTCAGACGGAGTATAGCCCGGCGGGAGGCGGGCATGCAGGCTTTCTGCACATTGATCCCTCGTGCATGCCGTCGGCGCCAGCCAGCGCGGTGTATACGGATAACCCGGAGATGGCGGAGTGGTTGTACAACAGGATGTACCGCGACAGGGACAACGCCTTGGCGGCATGCGGAAATCGGGTCATCACGGCACGATTTGGCCGCGGGGGCGATATGAGGCAACGGCTGGGGTACTCGATGGACAGTGTGGACGGGACTGTGGGGGCGGCGTGGACCGATCTGGAGACACCATTTGTTCATCACGGCGTCGCGGGAAAGTCGGGTTTGTACACGTACTGTCTCTTTGTTGTAGCCAATGGCGCCGGCCTGGAGGTGAACGGGACGATGGTACCGGGCGACCTATATGCCCGCCAGGACTGGATTCCGCTAGTGGGGCGGCCGCTCAGTTCATGCCTGATCGCAGACGAGATCTGGGCCACAACGTGAGAAGGCGACAGCACGCGGCAGGCAGACGTTCAAAGGAAAGGCAACTTCCTCAATTCAGTTGGAGAGACGGTCAAACATGGGAAAGCTAAGATTTGCGCAGGCCGGTGTTTCGCTGATGCACGCGAACATGTACAGGGACACGCTGATGCTGTTGTCCGATGAGATTGAGCTGGTCGGCTTCTACGACCCCGACCCGGAAGGGGTGAAGCCGAACCTGAAGGAGGACGTCCAACATGTACCCTTTTATGCCAGTCTGGAAGACCTCCTGTCGCAGGGGAAGCCGGATGCGGTGATGGTCTCGACGTACTTGAAGGATATGCCTTCGTGGATGTTGCAGGTGGCTGAGGCCGGCGTACACGTGTGGGGGGAGAAGCCATACGCGGTCCATTCCAGCCAGCTGGAGCCTGTAGCCGAGGCTGTGAGGCGCAACAATCTCCACTTTTCGTGCGGTTACACCTGGCGATTTCACCCGATCGCGAATCTGGTAAAGAAGACGTGGGCGGCGGGGTTGTTGGGGAAGCCATATTCGATCGAGTTTCGTTTTCTGACGTCGAGCGTGGCGAGACGGGACCCGGAGAACTGGTATTTCAGCCGGGAAAACGCGGGGGGAGGGATTCTCAACTTTCTGGGCTGTCACTGGTTCGACCTTATGCGGTATATGACGGGCGCGGATGTGGCACAGGTTGCGGCAATCGAGGCGAATGTTGGAGGACATGACATTGACGTCGAGGATGCGGCAGCGGTCTCGTTGGGCTTTGACAACGGGATGATCGGCAGCCTTCATGCGGGCTACTTTACGTCGGGCGACGGCGAGATCTCGATCGGGCTGCGCGGGTCGCTGGGGTGGATCAAGTGGGACGTGGACGAGGGAAGGTGCACGATCAAGAGTGAGCATCCGGAGTGGTCGGGCGCGCCTACCCGCACCTTTGAGTTTCCCTCACCGCCGGTGCCCGGGTATGGGTCGGAAGGGAGGTCGTCGATCAAGGCGTTTGCGGCGGCGATCCGGGGCGAGGGGAGTTCCGGCTACAAGGTGGAGGAGATTATCAGGTCGCTGCAGATCATTGAGGCCGCCCATGCGTCGGCGGCGGAGGGGAAGACGGTCTCGTTATGAACGGTTCAGAACCTTTGCGGGTCGCGGTAGTAGGCTTGCGGATTCATGCAGGCGGGCTGGAGCCGGATGGCAATCACGGACTGATCAAGTCGTTCCATGGGCAGGAAGACGCCCAGATCACGGCTTATTGCGAGTGGGATGCGGGTGAGGCGGAGGCGCTGGAGAACCTGGCGCGGTACGATCCTGAGGCCCGCATTTTCGACAATCTGTGTGAGTTTTTCGAGTGGGACGGGTTTGACGCGGCGGTGGTGATGCTGCCTCCGGATGAGGCGACGCGGGCCGCGGAACGGCTGGCGGAGGCCGGAAAGCATATGTTTATCGAGAAGCAGGCGGCGCGCACGGCGCCGGAGCTGCTACCGGTTTGCGAGCTTGTCAAAGAGAAAAATCTGGTCGTGCAGATCGGCTATCCGTGGCCGCGTCATCCGGTGGCGCAGGAGATCCGGCGCTGTCTGGATGAGGGGGCGCTGGGGAAGCTGCTGGCGATGGAGGCCCGGTTGGTGACCATCCAGGTTGCTCCGGGGCTGCGCGAGCCCGACCATTGGATGTACCGCCTGGAGACGGAGGGCGGCGGCATTCTGCACATGGAGGGCGGGCACTGGCTGACGCTTTTCCAGATGTTTGCGCAGGCCAGGGTGCGCTCGGTTACGGCGCTTTGCAGCCGCCGCACTGACGAGAGTCAAGAGGGCGTGGAGGATGCGGCGACGGTGGCGCTGGAGTATGAGAACGGCGTACATGCGTGTCTGCACATGGGGTACTTACTGAGCGGGGTAGGCCCGCGCAATGACACGTTTATGGCGGTGCGGGGTCAGTTGGGGGCTGCCTCATGGGGGCCGGTGGGTGACGGCTTGCTGACCGTGAGCAGCGCGGCCCCTGAGTGGGCGGGGGCGCCGGAGCGGCGGTTTGACATGCCGCCGGCGCCGCGGCCGGTTTACGCGGAGCAGTGGGGCTTCGAGTATGTGACCGATTTTGTGCGGGCTGTGCGTGAGGGGGGAAAGCCGGTGGTGAGCATCAATGACGCTCACCACATTTTGCAGATATTCGATGCTGCGTATGAGTCTTCGCGGACGGGCCGTAGGGTAGAAATATAGCAGGCGACGGCCCTGAGTTTTGACGGCTCGGGCCCTGCTTTTTGACTAAACTCTGCCGGGGTACTCCTTGCCGCGGATCAGCATAAAGCGAAATTCACCGCGCGGCTTTTCGCATTCGGTGAGGAGACGGGCTTCTTCATCTTCGATGCCGAGGTACATTGTTTCGGATCGGATGTAGTGGAGAGCGAGGCCGCGGCGGCGGTAGGGGGTCGAGTTGGCGCCGGTGCGGTGGAAGTTCAGGCCGTGATGGAACATACAACTGCCGGCGGGTAATTCTACCGGGACCGGTTCGTTCAGGAGCGGGTTGGCCAGGAAGCGATCCTTATATTCACGATCGATCGGCCCCCATTTGTGGCTGCCTGGAATCACTGTCATGCAGCCATTTTCGACGGTGGCGTCGTCGAGGGCGACCCAGCAACTGACGTGCTCCTGGGGCGCAAATTGATGCCACGCCATCGAGTCCTGATGCCAGTCGGTGACGGTGCCGTGGAAACGGGGTTTCATCATTAGCTGATCGGTGTAGAGCTTGATGTTGGGACCTATGAGGTCGTCGATTACATCGACAATCTCCGGTTTGCGTGCGGTACGCTCGAACACGTCGTCGAAGTAGCAGAGTTGGGTCATTTTGCGCACGGCGTCAAGCGGTTCGACATCTGCGGGCAGGCCGTCGCGGAATTTGGCTTCGAACTGGATGTAGCGGGGTGGCACGTGGTTGACTTCGCCGCTGATGATGGCTTCGCTACGCAAGCGCAGCGCGGTGAGATCTTCGTCAGACAGGATGCGGTGGTAGGGTAGATAGCCGTTTTCCCAGAAGAATTCTCTCTGTTCGTCTGTCAGGGCCATGGGGAGAACTCCTTTTCGAGTTTTCGGGCATTCGCGGTCACAGGCGGGCGACCGGCCGTTATGGTTGAAAATCACAGTTGAAGTATAGCGAATTGGTGAATTCGCTGTCAATCAGAATTAGGGCGTTTGCGGCGAATCCGGCCGCGAATTGACGAAGAGCAGGAATAACTGCCCAGAGGAAGAGAAAATGATACGAATCGGCATGATCGGAGCGGACAGCACGCATACTGAGGCGTGGACTCAGCTGGTCAACCCGCCGGACAGCCCGTTACACGGACGGGCACAGGTGGTCAGACTTTGGGGGGAGGACGCGGACCAGGCGAGGGAGAAGGCACAGGAGTGGCAGATTCCCGAGGTGGTGGGGACGCCGGCCGAAGCTCTGAAGGACGTGGACCTGGCCATGGTGGTCAATCGCTACGGTGACGACCATCCACCGCATGCCCGGCTTGCAATTGAGGCGGGCATCCCGACTTTTGTGGACAAGCCGTTTGCGAACGAGATGGATGACGTTCACGAGCTGGTCAGCTTGGCAGCGGAACGGGACGTGCCGCTGATGTCGTGCTCGGCGCTGCGCTATGCGGGAGAGGTTTTGGCGTTGCAGGAGAGGATGGCGGCCTTTGGGGCGCTGAACTGCGCTGTCGTCAGCGGCGCGGCGGCAGGCGACTTCCCGGACCCGCGGGCACTGCATCCCTTTTTCTATGGCGTCCATGCGGTCGAGCTGCTGCATACTCTTTTGGGGGGCGGAGCGGAGGCGGTCACGACGCGGCGCACAGAGCGCTGTGATATCGGGCTCGTCCACTATGGGGATGGGCGGCAGGGAGTGGTCAATCTGCTGCACGAGACGCCCGGCCTCTATCACGGCGCGGTGTTTGGCGCGGAGGGTTGGGGAGAGGCGGATATCGTAGACGGGAGCCGTTTCTATACTGAGACGCTGGCGCGTGTCATCCAGATGGCTGAAAGCGGCGAACCGCCGTTTCCAATTGCTTGGTCGGTCGAGGTGATGGCGATTATGGCGGCGCTGGTCCGCTCGGCAGAAGAGGGTGGACGTACGGTTCAGATAGGCAAATTCGGGCAGTAAACTGTGATCGGTAGCAGGTGAAATTGACAAGCCAAGAATGAGAGCAAGCTTTACATGACTAACTCACCCTTGCAGATTGGAGTCGTCGGACCGGGGCGGATGGGGCGCGTGTACGTGCGGCTGGCGAGCGAATTGAGCGAGACGAACCTGGTCGCGGTGTCCGGGCGGAGTGAAGGGTCTACCAATGAGGTTGCCGGGCTGTACGGTGTCCCCGGATATCCGAATGTTGGGCACGAGGCGATGCTGGCCGAGCACCCGGAGATTGAGGCGGTGGTGGTGGCGGCGTCGGAGTGGATGCATACGGCACCGGTGCTGGCAGCGCTGGAGGCGGGAAAGCATGTACTGGTGGAGAAGCCGATGGCGGTCTCGGCGGCGGACGCGCAAAGTTTTGTCGAGACGGCCGAACGGGTTGGTGTGCAGCTGATGGTCTGCCACAGCCTGCGGTTCGATCATCCGTACGCGGCGATGCGCGCGGCGGTGGCGGCTGGCGAGATTGGTGAAGTGATGCATTTGTATTCGCGGCGGAACACCATCCAGTTTGCAGCGGACCGGGTGCTGGGAAAGTTTTCGCTGGCGTACTGGCTGACGCCGCATGACATCGACATGATGTTGTGGACTGTGGGACGGCCGATCACGAGCGTGAGGGCTTTTGCCAAGGAGAAGGCGAAAGGACAGCAGGACTTCATTATCGCTGTGTTTACTTTCGATAACGGCGTCGTGGGCGTGCTGGAGACGTCCTGGAGTACACCGGCTTTCAGTGGACGCTCGCAGGCGGAGCATTTCAGCATACACGGCAAAGAAGGCGCGGCCGAAGTGCTGGGGCATGAGAATTCGGTTGCGATCTATCACGTCGGTGGAGAGCCTGATTATCCGGACATTGGGTATACCCCTGTGTTGCATGGGCGGCAGGAGGGGATGTTCCGGTCGCTGTTCAGCCATTTTGTGGGCGTGGTGCAGGGGAAGTGGGAGCCGATCGTGACGGGAAGAGACGGACTGGCCGCGATCCGGGTGGCGTCGGCGCTGGAGCGGGCGTTGGAAAGCGGGCGCGATGAGGCGGTGGAGATGTGAGCAGCCTCTTTACTGAGTAACATTAAGGTGACGACGCACAACTGGGACAAGTAAGGTATGACGGTCTACTGGGGAATCATTGGCGCTGGCAAGATAGCTGAAAGCCAGATGGCGCCTGCAATCGCGACGGCGTCCGGCCACGAACTGGTGGCGGTGTCGCGGCGGACGTTGGATGCGGCGCAGCAGTTTGCGGTCAGACACGGGGCGCAGCGCGCGTACGACAGTGTGGAAGCGCTGCTGAAGGATGATCAAGTCAGCGCCGTGTACGTAGCCACGCCGCCCCATCTGCACGCGCGGGAAACAGTTCTGGCGGCGGAGGCGGGTAAGCATGTGCTGTGCGAAAAGCCGATGGCGCGAACGACCGGCGAGGCGCGGGAGATGATCGACGCTTGCAGGGCCGGCGGGGTCATGCTGACGATCTGTCATTACCAGCGATTTAACGCACGTCACCAGAGGATCAGGCGTCTTCTGGAGGAGGGCGCGATCGGGCAGGTGACGGCGGCGCGTATCAACTTTTCCGACAGGTTCCCTCCGCAGCCGGGTGTGTGGCATCACGATCCGCGGATCAGCGGAGGCGGGCCTGTGATGGACCTGGGCATCCACTGCATCGATCTGCTGCGTTTTCTGTGCGGGCCTGCGGAGTCGGTATCAGCATTGGTGGAGACGCTGGTGGACAGTTCTCCGGTGGCGGATACGGCGACGCTGTTGATGCGCTTGGCAAACGGAACGCAGGCGGTGGTTACCAGCCACTGGACCACTGCGAACCACGAACCGGAACGTGCCAACGGTTTAGAGATCTGGGGCACGAAAGGGTCGATCGCAGCCGCCCCGATTTCGGCCAAGGATTCGGCCGGTACCTTGCGGGTTCTCACTGAGTACGGAATGCAGGACTATTTGGTCGAACCGGGAGGGCCGCGACCTCACGTTGCGCTTTTGGACGCTTTTGGGGATGCAGTTGCCGGGGAGAGTCCGAATCCCATTCCCGGAGAGGATGGGCTTGCCGGGCTGGCGGTAGTGGAAGCCGCATACGAATCGGCGCGCCGCGGGCAGCGTGTGGAAGTGCAGTGATCGGTGATCAGTAGATAGACACAATAGATGTGCCGGGGTGGAACAGGACTATGCGGAGTGTTTTTTTCTGGGAAGCGGCGGGACTATCGCTGGATCGGGCCAATCCGTACGGCGGGCTGCTGGCGCGGGCAATGCAGGGAGCCGGCGTCGAGTTGGAGGCGGGGCAACCTGAGACGCTGACGAAGGCATGGCTGCACGAGAATCAGGGGAAGATTGACGTCCTGCATCTCAACTGGCCCAACTACATGTATTCCGGGGAGGAGATAGAGACTCAATTAGGGCTTCTGGCCGAGCTCATCGATAACCTGGCCCTGGCGCGACTGCTCGGGTACAGGATCGTGTGGACGGTTCACAATCTGTATCCGCATGAGACCAACAGCCACGACTTGGACCATCTGGCTCAGACGGCCATTACTCATCTGGCGAACTCAGTGATCGTCCATTGCGAGCATGCACGCGAGCTTGTGCGTAAGCACTTCCATCGCACTGAGGGTGTTTATGTCATCAATCACGGCAATTTCATGTATCCGTACGCCAACGAGGTGGGGCGCGACGAGGCGCGGCGACGGATGGGGCTGAACGATGAACATTTCGTGTTCTTCTACTTCGGCAACGTGCGCCGGTACAAGGGGATTGAACGTTTAATCGAGGTGTTTCAGTCGTTGCCCGGGGAGCATTTGCGGCTGCTGTTGGGCGCCAAGTTTTACACAGAATACGGCCAGGAACTGGTCGCGTCGGTACCGCCGGACGACCCGCGGGTGATGTTGCGTTCTTCACGGCACTTTGCCAACGATGAATTTCAGTATCTGTTCAATGCAGGCGATGTCGGTGTTTTTCCATTCCTGGAGGTCTTGACCTCAGGTTCAGTGATCACGGCGTTCTCCTTTGGGATGCCGGTGATCGCGCCGGCAGTCGGGTGCCTGACCGAACTGGTCCCTCCGGAGGCCGGCATTGTCTACAGCGCGGATGAAGAGGAGGGACTGCGCCGGTCGATGGTGGAGATTCAGGAGCGGGAGATGGGTCCGATGCGAGAGGCGGCGTGGGAGCGGGCGCATTCGCTGGACTGGGGACAGATTGCCGAGCAGACACGGCAGGTATACGAGTCGGGATAGCATGACGGCTGTTTCCGTTAGGTGCGGCACATAACGGGAAAGCTGGAGACGGCGGAGGCTAAAGGGGATTCCCTTGAGAATCACAGAGGTCAAAGCTCTTGAGACTAATATGGATGCTTTGAATCCCGGCCGGAGACGCAGGGGGGAGGATAGCGCGCCGAGGCCGTCCTATGTGTGGGATGGGCTGGAGCCGTCGAGCCCGATGGGGCGCTATCCCAAGTATAAAGAGCGGAGATCGTCGTGGTCTGCCAAGTGGAAGGCCACTGTGTGCGTTGTTTCGGCAGAGGACGGCACGTTTGGTTTGGGCGTTTCTTCGTTTGCCGGGCCTGTTTGCAGGGTCATAAATGATCATTTCAGCCCTCACATTGTGGGCGAAAACTGCATGGCCACGGAGAAGATCTTCGATATGATGTCGCGGCTGGCGACGCCGTACGGAAGCCAGGGGCTGGCCAGTTACGCCATCAGCGCGGTTGATCTGGCGTTGTGGGACTTGAAGGGGAAGGTGCTGAAGCGGCCGGTCTATGAACTGCTGGGAGGGCCGCAGAAGGAGAGGATTTTCTGTTACGCCACCGGCTTCGAGGCTGCGTGGTATATGGAACTGGGCTTTCGGGCGGTGAAACTGCCGTTTCCTTACGGGCCGGCTGACGGCGAGGAGGGATTGCGGAAGGCGGAGGAGCTGGTCTCAGGTGCCCGCGAGCTGATCGGCCCCGACATGGCGCTGATGCTGGACTGCTGGATGGCGCTGGACGTGGATTACACGGTACGGCTGGCGGAGAGGTTGCGGCCCTATCGCCTCAGATGGATTGAGGACTTTCTGTTGCCGGATGACACGGAGGGATTTGCACAAGTGCGGCAGCGGCTGCCGTGGCAAACACTGGCTACGGGTGAGCACTGGTATCTGCCGCAGAGTTTTGCGCGGGCGGCAAACGATCGTCCGGTGGACATATGGCAGCCGGACCCGCTGTGGGTGGGCGGGATATCGGCGTCTGTGCGCATCTGCCATATTGCAGAGGGGGCAGGGATTGAGGTGATCCCGCACGGGGGCATGAATTCCCCTTATGGGCAGCATCTGGCCTTTGCCATGCCTGCAGTTACATGGGGTGAGCGGTCCGGGGGCGTTTCGCCTCCCGGCGTGCCGCTGGCGGAGATGGTTTCGCTGCCAGGGACGGCGGTTATTGAAGATGGTCATCTTGTTCCCAGTGAGGCGCCCGGTTTTGGCATCGAAGTGGACAGATCGTTGCTTGAAAGTCTTTGAGGAGGTCCAAACCCAGCGGGACCGAGTTTATTGCTTTCGAGCGGCACGAATTTGTTGAAGGTAAGACAGGGGAGTTCAAAGCTAGTTCCGGAAACCAGGTGCTATCAGATAAGAGTCGAAAAAATCTTACATCGAAAGCATTTCAGGCGAAAAAATGAGACAGGCAACCTATCACATTGAGGTCAGCGGCTTGTGGAAGGTATTCGGCAGCAGGCCGGAGCGCGCGTTACTGCAGGAACACGCATCAAAGAGCCGCGACGAGATTCAGGATGAACTCGGTCTCGTGGTGGGGCTGAGGGACGTCTCCTTCAGTGTGCCCAGAGGGCAGACTTTCGTGGTTATGGGTCTTTCGGGCAGCGGAAAGTCGACGCTGGCACGCTGTTTGATCAGGCTGATCGAGGCGACGGAGGGACAGATCCAGTTTGACGGACAAGACATTTGCAGGTACTCGGCGGAGGACTTGCGGCAGTTTCGACGGGACAAGATCGCGATGGTGTTTCAGAATTACGCGCTTCTTCCTCACCGCCGCGTCCTGGACAATGTGGCGTACGGTCTTGAAGTACAGGGCATGGACAAGGACAGCCGCTACAGGGCGGCTGCCGAGGCAATTGAGACCGTGGGCCTGAGGGGTTGGGAATACTACTTTCCGAGCGAGATGAGCGGGGGCATGCAGCAGCGGGTGGGGCTGGCCAGGGCGCTGGCTGTCGACCCGGAGGTGCTGATCATGGACGAACCGTTCAGTGGACTTGACCCTCTCATTCGCAGGGAGATGCAGGACGAGTTGGTCATGCTGCAGTCTGAGCTTCAGAAGACAATTGTCTTTATCACGCACGACCTGGATGAAGCGTTGAAGCTGGGCGACCGCATCGCAATCATGCGCGACGGCGTCATCGTCCAGGAGGGAACGCCGGAGGAGATCGTCACACGACCGGCTAATGACTATGTCACCGAGTTCGTACAGGACGTGTCCCGCGCCAAGGTGATCCGGGCGGGGTCGATAATGCAGGAGCCGGACGTTGTCATTCACGAAGGTCAGGACGCCCGCGCTGCGCTGGCAGCCATGCGGGACAATAGCGCCGAGGCGGCTTACGTGGTCGGGGACGGTAATGTCCTCATGGGAATACTTACGCAGGACCGGATAATGGATATGGAGAACAAGGGCATTGGTGTCCTGGAAGCGGCGCAGACGGAGGGTTTGGCGACCACCAGCCCGGCTGCGTTCATTGAGAAAATTATTCCTCTAGCGGCGGAAACGGAATATTACATCGCGGTGGTGGACGACGAGGGGCGGCTGCTGGGGGAGATACACCGACGGGCCCTTTTGGCTGGAATGGTCGATGAGCTTCCCGACGCTGGGTTGGCGGTCTAGAGAGGAGCTTTTGACATGAGCCAGTTTAGCAGACCGCAGACGGGCGCTGAGCCGCCTGCGAAGCAAGTTGGAATGGATGCCATACTGAGGATTGAGGGCATGGAAGCCGATCTCCCGCCACGCGGGGCGGGCAGAAGAGACCTGCCGCCGGAGGAGTCGCATGTGCCGCGCAGCAAAGCGGCCGGGCTTCCTCGTCACTTTTGGCCGGCCGCCTGGGGGCTGGTCCTGGTTGTGCTCATTGCCTCCTTCTTCATCGGGGGCCCTGAAATGGGGTTCCCGACCACAGTTTCCCGGACCGAAGTCGAGACTGACAACGGCGGTACACTTGTCCTGGAGAAGTCGTTGAGGGAGTTAATCAGCGGCGTCATAGACGAGGCTGTCGACTGGTTGACGGTAGAGATAAGTTGGCTGTTTGACGGTCTGAGCAGCGTGGTTGCCTATGCGCTGGTGACAATTGAGGACGTTTTGAAGTGGATACCCTGGCCGACCGTCGTGGTGGCGCTTGCGGTCCTATCTTTTGCAGTAGGACGCTGGAAGATGGTGGGATTCACATTGTTCGCGCTATTGTTCGTGGGATTCATGGACTTGTGGGAAAACACCATCGATACGATTGCGCTGATGGTGGTGGCTGTAGTCATTTCAGTAGGCGTGGGCTTGCCGCTGGGGGTGCTGGCGGCGCGCAACCGCGTGGCGGACAATCTGATGCGCCCGATTCTGGACGGGATGCAGACGATGCCCAGTTTCGTTTATCTGCTACCGGGCCTTCTCTTCTTCGGCCTGGGAAAGCCTGCGGGTATCTTCGCGACCTTGATCTACGCGGTTCCGCCGGTGATACGTCTGACTAATCTGGGGATCCGGCAGGTTTCGGCGGAGGCAGTGGAGGCGGCGCATGCGTTCGGGACGACACCGTATCAACTGCTGATGAAGGTTCAGATTCCGATGGCGCTGCCGACGATCATGGCCGGGATCAACCAGACGACGATGATGGCGCTGGCGATGGTGACGATTGCGAGTATGGTGGCCTCGGGCGGGCTGGGTGACAACGTGCTGCGGGCGCTGCAAAAGAACCAACCGGGCAATGGTGCGATCGCTGGGCTGGCAATCGTGTTCCTTGCGATCATTATTGACCGTTTGACGCAGTCGGTGGCGCAGGAGCAGCAGGACAGGCGGAGTGCGGGATAGACGGAAATCAGGTCCTGATTTCGCTGGGCTATCAGCCGAAAAGTCTACAAACTGCAAGTGTTTGACTGGAGAGGGACCCATTCCGAAGCCGGCAAGGAATTCGATTGTGGTCCACACTATCTGAGAAAACCCGAGAATGCCTACTCAATGGCGAGTACTCGCCTTTCTCCTTGTCATAAATGCCCTCGTTGGTTGCGCTCCGGTGGAGCGAAGTTCCGCAGGCGATAAGGTTGCCACTTCAGGTTCGATAGAAACGATCGTCTTCGCCGACTATAACTGGGACAGCGCCCAGATTCAGAACCGAATCGCCCAATACATTGTCGAAAAGGGTTACGGCCATCCTACAGACGTCGTTTTCGGCGCGACTTTGCCGTTGTTCCAGGGCTTGCGGCGGGGCGACATTCAGGTAAGCCTGGAAATCTGGCTGCCCAACCAGATTGAGGCGTGGTATGAAGCGGAGGCCAATGGGGAGGTTGTTGAGGTTGGCATGAGTCTGGGAAATGACTGGCAGTCCGCTTTCGTGATCCCTGCTTACCTCCAGGAGCAGTATCCTGAACTTGACAGCGTCGAGGACCTGAAGGATGAGAAGTTCATGGCGCTGTTTGCGACCCCGGAGACAGGCGGCAAGGCGCGCCTGGTCTCATGTGTGATCGGATGGGCTTGTGAGGAGATAAACGCGGCCCAGGTCGAGGGCTATGAATTGGAAGAGCATGTGCATATCATCACGCCTGGAGATGGCGCGGCGCTGAACGCTGACCTCTACGGGGCTTACGAGAATGGGGAGCCCTGGCTTGGCTACCAGTGGGGTACCAATGACCCGGCGCTGCTTCTGGACTTGGTCCGTCTCAAGGAGCCGGCATACACCGACGAGTGCTGGTCCACGACAAAGGCCTGTGCTTACGAAGACGCTACGATCGTTGTCGCAGTGCATCCTGACCTGCTTGAGGCCGCGCCGGGCGTAGTTGAGATGCTGCGGGTTTGGGGCTTCCGCATCAGCTTGTATCGCGAAGTGGCGGCCTGGCTGGAAAATACCGACGGTGCAAGCGCAAATGATGCGGCGCTATGGTGGCTTAACGGCAATGCCGAAACTTGGCGCACATGGGTCACAGACGAGGCGGCGTCGGCGATTGCGGCAGCTCTTGCGGCCAACGAGATCCCGGATGGTTGGCCTGATGAGTAGACTTTCTTCCCGATCCTCCTCTTTGTTCAAATCGTAGAAGGAACGGCTTCTCAGGGTGTCGGGCGCCGGGCTACGGATCAGGTGCGGCGGCCGTGCCGTCAGATCTTGTTCTCCATCCCGACATGACTTTCGGGGCCGTCTTTCCCGACGTTGCCTGCATCGTTTGCATGGCGAGGCAGACATAGCCGGAATAATACAATTACCCAATACTTGAAAAGGTGTTAAAATGTAAGGGCCAAGTACAGATCCCGCCTCCAACCGTGGTTTTCGGGTCATCCAACCACCTACACGGAATCCGTGGGGGAAACTGGGTGCCATTTATAGTTGCCTTGTGCCGTGCAGCTGCCCTGGCGGACTGCAACTGATACGGAGACCATAGTAGCAGTCCTCAGGAAGTCTGAAGGCCGAAGGCCGCCCCCGTTTGGCAACTCAGACGATTGGGCGGACTACTTACGCACCAAGACTTAGCCAGTTTGTAGGTAAGCAAAGCTGGGAGGGCGGGACGAGGCAGTTCATTTTCCGCACTCGACTCTATCCCTTTCTCAAGGCTTGTCCGCAGATTCTGGCTTCAAGAGACCAAACCACAGGAGAAAAGCATCATGCGTGCACAATATCGTATTCTCATACTCTTGCTCATCATCACCCTCACTGCGGCGTGTGTGGCACCGGCTCAGCAAAGCGCGCCGAGCGAAGAGGCGGAGGCCCCGGCGGCCTCCATTGATACGATTATTTTCAGTGACTTGAACTGGCCCAGTGCAGAGCTCCAAAACCGTATTGCTCAGTACATTGTAGAAAAGGGTTACGGCTATTCCACGGATGTCGTCTTGGGCGCTACATTGCCCCTGTTCCAAGGCTTGCGTAAAGGTGACACACACGTAACCCTGGAAATCTGGCTGCCGAACCAGGATGAAGCCTGGTATGAAGCCCTGGGCAACGGGGAGGTCGTTGAGATTGGCGCGAGTCTGGGCAAGGACTGGCAGTCGGCATTTGTCATTCCCAAGTATCTGCAGGAGCAGTACCCTGAGCTGGACAGTGTGGAGGACCTGAAGGACGAACAGTTCAAGGAGCTGTTTGCGTCGGCCGAGACCGGGGGCAAAGCGCGACTGGTTTCCTGTGTCATAGGGTGGGCGTGCGAGGAGGTAAATGCTGCCCAGGTGATCGGCTATGAACTGGAGGACCATGTACATGTCGTGAACCCAGGCGACGGAGCGGCACTGAACGCCGACCTTTACGGCGCCTATGAGAGAGGTGAACCGTGGATAGGCTACCAATGGGGCACGAATGATCCCGCTCTGATTCTGGACCTGGTCCGCTTAGAAGAACCGGCCTATAGCGACGAATGCTGGGAGTCTAACAAGGCTTGCGCATATGAAGACGCGGATATTCTGATTGCCGTCCATCCGGACCTTGTGGACGCGGCGCCCGACGTTATCAAGATGCTGGAGGCGTGGGACTTCAATATCGAAGTTTACAAAGAGGTCGCTCGTTGGCAAGAAGCGAATAGTGACGCATCCAGCCATGACGCTGCTCTCTGGTGGCTGAACAGCAGGTCGGATATTTGGAGCGCGTGGGTAACCGACGAAGCTGCGGCTGCGATTGAGGAAGCGCTAGCGGCCAATGAGATTCCGGATGGATGGCCTACAGAATAAGAGAAAGGCCTTTTTGCAGCACGACTGTAAAACTGTACCGAGCAGGGCGGCCCCACTTTTGGGCCGCCCTTTTTCGTAAGTTGAGCTTTTTCCAATTAAGCCGCAAAATTGTGCCATGATCCCCCGTTCCATGGTTTCGAATCCAGACAGAAGGAGAGACGTTTAGCGATGCGAGAGAACAGAGCCAAGCACAAGCTGGAAAGAGGCGAGCCCGTTGTCTGCCTCTCAGGTAACAACTCCACGGACATGATTGATCAGCTGGGCCCGCTGGGTTTCGATGCGATCTGGCTTGAAGGGGAGCACGGCCCGGTTGATTACGGTGACATTCCTGATCTTACACGAGCCTGCGACCTGTGGGGCATGACATCGGTTGTGCGGGTTAACAGGAACAATGAGGGGATCATCTACCGGACGTTTGACCTGGGTGCACAAGGGATTGTGGTGCCACACGTCAATACGAAGGAGGAGGCGCAGGCGGTCGTCAACGCGGCCAAGTTTCATCCGGCAGGCAATCGGGGCATGTACACAAGCCGCCAAGGATACGGGGTACCGGACTACTTTGACCGCGCCAACGATGAGACGCTCGTCGTCATTCTGATCGAGGATATCGTGGCGGTAAACAATTTGGCCGAGATTCTGACCGTAGATCACATTGACGTGTTCTTTGTGGCGCCGAGCGACCTGGCACAGTCGATGGGGTATCTTGGCGGAGGGGGACATCCCGAGGTGCTGGCGACGATTGACAAGGCGCTGGAGCAGATCACGGCGGCGGGCAGGACCGCGGGGACGCTGGTGAGCGACGACAATGTCGGGCACTACTTGCAGATTGGGGCGCGCTTTGTGTTGACAGGGTGGGCGGCCTGGGTTTCGTCTGGCGGACAGGCGTTTCTGGGGAAGGTGGAGAAGGCGGGTTCGTGAGTATGCTCGCGACTTGAAGATGTCGATCAAGGTGTCGGAACGGGTACATAGTGAAGCAGGGGGAGAGGAGGATGTCTTTTCTCCCCTACTTTTGTTCAGCGGAAAACGAGGCAACTTACGAAGAATCCTTAGTCTGCTCCCTCGCGATTACTGGAGAGAGGAAAGCGGACATCAATTCTCTTTTGATCTCGACGCCCTCAAAGCTTCTTCTGATCAGGTTCATTCTTTCCAGGGCATTGAGGTCTCGTCTAATCGTCCGATCCGTCTTGCCGGCGTAGGCTTCCGCGATTTTGGGTGAAACGTAACGAAGTTGAACAATCGGTACAGGCTCTGTTTCCTCGGACAGATCGACCACGAGTTGTCGCCTGCGCAAATCCGCGGGGGTTACCTTTTGGCGGAACGAACTGTGAACATGGTTCATCCAAAAGACGTGGAATTGTTGTGCCCGTATGGTCTGAAGCTGTTCATCCAGACCATCTCCAAGACCTTGCAGGGCGTATTGGATGAATGGGATTACATCGCCACCCGACTTGCTGGCCAGATCGAGTTGCCTGTAGTATTCCGTCCTGGTCAGATTGTAGTGGTTACTAAGTAGGTGGGCTGCCGCCGTCGGTACGCCGCTGAGCAGTAGCAGTTGAAATTCCACTAAGCGAGCAGTTCGACCATTGCCATCGCCAAATGGGTGGATCCAAGCCAAATAAAGATGGGCAACGATCGCCTTCAGAACTCCTGAGGCAATTTTGAGTTCCTCGTTTGGTAGCAAGCCCTCTACATTGAGCCAGGTACACAACTTCGTTAGTAGATACTCACAGTCCTCATGCGGCGCTCCGCGATATCGCCCCACCCCAACATCGTAGTCTCGGATCAGTCCAGGGGAAACACTCTCGGTCAGAGGCAAGTCATGTAAGACCAGGGCATTTAGCTCTTTTATCCTGTCAACCGTCAGTTCAATAAGTTCACCGGATATGATGCCTTACGGGATGTCATTGCAGACGTTAACGATGTTACTGATTTCTTTCCCCAGATACTCCTTAGAAGGAGGGAGTTCGAGTTCTCCTCTTACCAAATCAAGTGCGTCCTGTTCCGACAGTGTATTTCCTTCAATGGCTGTCGTTGCCAGCGCTCCCTTTGCCAGAAAGACCTGATGCAAGTACTCTTCAACGTCGGGCAGGAGCGGCACACCGGCGACCTGTTCGCATTTTGCCTGCACTTCTCCCAGTTGAAACCATAGCGTATAATCTAACCGGCGTAGATCCAGCTGAAATTTTAGCCAGGGATGAGTCTCTTGATATTTTCTTGTTTCAGCCATGAGAATCTGTCCAGCCTCGAGCCGCTCCTAAATCCATCAGTGCAGTACAGGAAGAGAACGGTATCGGAGTGTAGAGAAGGCCTGAAGAGATTCTAAAGCG
>VXRG01000160.1 GCA_009838625.1 Caldilineaceae bacterium SB0664_bin_27 | reverse complement strand
GGGGTGGGACGGGCCGCAGGTCGAGGAGTGGGGTGGCGGTGACGCCCGGGTTGATGATGCAGGCGCGCACGCCGTGCGGGTTGCCTTCCTCGTTGGTGACGCGGTTGAGGGCATGCATGCCCAGTTTGGCGCTGCTGTAGGCAACGCCGGAGAGCAGGCTGGGGTAGTTGGCGGCGCGTGAGCCGATGTTGATGATTGTACCGGCGCCGCGGGCCTTCATCTGCGGCATGAGCAGGTTGGTGAAGAGATAGGCGCTGACGAGATTGACATCGGCGACGACGCGCCAGTCTTCGATGGTGGTGGCGTCGATGCTGCGGTTGACGACGTTGGTGCCGGCGTTGTTAACCAGTATATGGATTGGGCCGAGCTCGGCTTCGATTTTTTCGACGGTGGCGCGGATCTGGGCCTCGTCGCCGACGTCGCAGGGGTAAACAAGGGCGCGGCCGCCTTCGGATTCGATGCGTTGGGCGAGGGCGCGGAGCACTTCCTCGCGTCGGGCGATCATGGCCACATGCGCGCCGGCGGCTGCGAATTTCAGCGCGATCGCTTCGCCAAAGCCGCTGCTGGCGCCGGTTACGATAACGTTCTGACCTGAAAAGTCGTTCAAAGTATGGTCTCCTTTTTCATCCTGTGCGAGTACCCGGATTGGGGACGGCGTGCAGGCTTAGTCGTTGCTCAGCTGTAAGAGGTCATCGACGGTGATGGGCTGGCCGGTGGCGATGGAGTGGTTGGCGGCGATGCCCAGCAGGATGGAGGCGGCGCCGTCGACGTGCGTGGCGGCGCGAGCGAAAGGATCTTCGGGCGGGTCGGGATGGAAGATCTGCTCCAGCATGACGCGGTCTCCGCCGCCGTGGCCGCCGACGCCTTCCGGGATCTCGACTTCGTAGGGCGCACCGTGCATGGGGAAGACCCAGATGTGTTTGCCGCCGAAGTCCTGGAGCTGGTTGGCGGCTTCGGGGAGGGTCTCCTCCTGGCCGGCGATGAAGGTGCGGCCGACGGCTTCGATGGCCTCGACTTCGATGCGGCCGCGGTCGCCGGTGACGGCGGCGCGGTAGCCTTCCCAGGGGCAGTAGGCAAGAAGAGAGTAGGAGAGGATGATGCCGTTGCGGTAGCGGGCGGTGACGCTCATGGTGTCTTCGGCGGTGATGTTGTCGCCGAAGACGTTGCGATCGCGCAGGTAGCCGCTGTCGGCTTCGGCGTTCAGGTAGAGGCTTTTGAGGGTCTCATCGGAATCGAGGCTGATGGCGAAGGGATCATCGGCGGCTGCCTCCTCGCCGGTGTAGCGGTCGTAGGTGTAGGTCTCGCCGCGGGCGGCAGCGTTATCGCGGCCGTAGAAGTGCAGGTCGCCCTGTGCGTAGACAGTATGGGGGATGGAGTCGATCCACCAGTTGATGAGGTCGAAATGGTGGGTGGACTTATGGACGAGCAGGCCTCCTGACTTGTCTTTTTCGCGGTGCCAGCGACGGAAGTAGTCGGCGCCGTGGCGGGTGTCGAGCACCCAGGAGAAGTCGACGTGGCGGGGGCGGCCGATGGCGCCCTGCATGATCAGCTCCCGCACGGTTGTGGCCAGCGGCGCGTAGCGGTAGTTGAAGGTGACGCGCAGGGAGCGGCCCGTCTTTTCGATGGTGTCGAAGATCTGTCGGGCCTTGGCGTCGTCGGTGGTCATCGGTTTTTCGGTGATGGCGTCGCAGCCCAGCTCCATGGCGCGGCAGATGTACTGATGGTGGGTGGCGTCCATGGTGGTGACGATAACGACGTCCGGCCTGGTTTCGGCGATCATGCGGTCGAAGTCGTCGGCATGGTAGGTGGGCAGGGGGTCTTCGCCAGAGCACTCCTGGATCTGCTGGTTGTAGAAGTCCATGCGCGTTTGGCTGAGGTCGCAGAGCGCGACGAGTTCATTCCATTGGGCGTAGTCGCCGAGGATTGCGTGGATATACATTCTGGCGCGCCCGCCAGTGCCGACGAGTGCGTAACGACGGAGAGGTGAAGACACGGGATGGTAGCCTTTCTGGACTGGGCAGTGATTTATTTGAATTAAGCGATGAGTACAGTTAGAACCACAGGCTAATCTTCGAAAACGCAGGTGTTCATCAGACTACATCGTCAGGTTTCATCGGGAAAGGGCCATGCACTACAAGGGATTCCTAGCTGCCGTACACTACGATGTGCGAGATGGAATTTCTTGTGGCCAGTTGACGGACAGCTTCGACAACGTTTACTTTGAGGGCAGCACAGTAGAGGAGATTGAGATCGCGTTCCGAGAGGCGATCGACGACTACCTGGCCTACTGTGCCGAGACAGGCCGGCAGCCGTCATAGCGGGCCGGCACTTTCTTCTGAGTCACCCCTCCTTCGATTCCGCAGCGGTCAACCTGGCATACCCACTTGTCTTCCGGACAGATCCGGAGGCGGCGGGGGCCAGTGCAGGCCGCGCTGGCCCGAGAGCTCCCGGTTTTTGACCGGCTGCCACTCCTTGTCGGGCAGGCCGACCAATTCACCTTCCTGCAGCCATTCCTCGTCGTTGCCATAGAGTTCATCTACAAGGAGCGCAGTCAGGCGCTGGCGCAAGGCCGCGTGGCTATCCGTTTCGCTCAGGTCGTTCAACTCCTGGGGGTCCGCGTCGAGATCGAAGAGCTGGAAGCGGTTGCCGGTTGGGTAGTAGATCAGCTTGTACTGGTCCTGCCGGATCATGCGGGTGGCCATGGGCCCTTCGCCCACTTCGCCGAAGAGATAGGGACGGCGGGACTCTCCGACCATGGAGACGCCTTCGACGGTTTCCGGGATTGGGATGCCAGCCAGGTCGAGCAGGGTGGGCATGACATCCTGCCAGCCGACGAGACGGTCATCCTGCGTACCGGCGGGGGTGCGTTCGTCGTTGACAGGGCCGAGGAGAAGCATGGGGATGTTGGCGGATTGCTCGTAGTAGAGCCGCTTGGCCCAGAGGCCGTGCTGGCCGAGCATGTCGCCGTGGTCACTGGTGAAGCAGATGATCGTGTTGTCGAGCAGCTTCTCCTCACGCAGGGTGCCGATGACGCGACGCAGCTGGTGGTCAATATGGGTACAGAGCGCGTAGAAGGCGCGGTGAATGCCCTGCAACTCCTCGTCACTGAAGGAGGTTCCGTATCGGGTCTGGATCATCTGCAACGCGTAGGGCAGGTTGTCGAAGTCCTGCGACCAGGCGGCCTGATGGGGGAGCGGAATGTCTACGTCCCGGTAGATGTTGTAGTACCACTCGAGAGGGACGAGGGGCGGGTGGGGATGGCAGTAGGAAAGGAACCAGAAGCCTGGCCGGGTGGGATCACGGCGGCGGATCATGCGGCACATCTGGTCGGTAGCCCAGTTGGTGACATGGGTTTCCTCGGACAGATGCCAGGGGCGGTAGCTGTACTCATTGTTGCTCATGCCATGGGCGAAGGAGCGGCCGGGATGGCCTTCCTCGCCGAGCCAGAGCTCGTAGTCGTCGATGGCGCCTAGGATAGGACGGCCCTCTTCGGCGAGGATGACGTCGTCGAAGCCGATGCGATCGCGCTGGGGGAAAACGTGCAGCTTGCCGACGGCGTAGGCTTGGTAGCCGGCGTCGCGGAAGGTCTGGGCGACGGTCGGCAACTGCGGCATGGGCTCCTGCACCTTGAAGACGCGGTCGCCGTGGGTGCGGGTGGTGGCGCCGGTCATGAGCGTGCGACGGGCCGGTATGCAGACCGGGCACTCAGCGTAGGCGTTGGTGAAGCGGACGCCGGCGCCGGCAAGGCTGTCCAGCGTCGGCGTGCGGACTGCGGGATGCCCGGCCCCGGCCAAGAGGTGGGCGGGCCAGTGGTCGGTGGAGATGAGCAGGACAGAGGGCGCGTCCGTACCGGCGCGGGATTGGGATGCCATAGCGGGACTCCAGACCTTAGTGGTAATGGGCCAGGTCGGCGATGGCGGCCTGGACTTCGCGGGCTATGCCAGCGGGTACCGGCGGGTTGAAGGGCGCGCCTTCGCCGCCGTCGATGTCGTCAAAACCGCTCTGGGCCATGGCGGAGATGACGGCCGAATAGTTGTAGCGGCGGCCGTCGCGGAAACGCAACTCTTCGAGGGCGAAGATGGCGTCCTCGACGCGTTGTGACTCGGCGTGGTCGCCGGCGCGTTGGGCGTTGTTGATGGCGTCGGAGGCCTTGGAATAGGCGACGGCGATGCCGGAAGTGTGGCCCTTGGAGCCGAGCTGGGAGGCGCGTGTGCAGCGGTCTCCGATGCCCCAGATGACGAGGCCGTTGTCGCCGATGGCCTGCACGAGCGGCTCGACGTCGTCTTCGCCGGTGCCAACTTTCAAGCCGATGAAGGCTTCCGAGTCGCGGAAGAGTTTCCCCATTTGCGACAGGTCGCGGCTGTCTTTGAAGTAGTAGATGAGACGGGCGCCGAAGCGGTCGTCAACCTCTTCGCCGAAGGCCATGAACTCGTTGTACATGCCAGCCGGGTCGTAGACACCGACGAGCGGCATGACGAGATAGGCGTCGGGCGGGCGCTGGAGGCCGGAGAGCTCGCCGATGAGGTCCTTGGCGTCGGCGAGGGGGCTGGGCAGAACGCCGGCGACGTAGATGCCCTCGTCGCCCATTTCACGGGTGGTGATGTCGACGAGGTGGACCTGCTCGGCGCGGGTCATCTGGTGGATTGGGCTGGTGCCGGCGATGGAAAGGACGCGGGGGCGGTTGTCGCTGAGATTGTTGGTCCGCATGAGGTAGCGGACATTCTTGAGATGGGCGTCGTAGTCGATGCTGCCGGCGCGGTAGGGAGCGCAGGGAATGGCGGTGACGCCTTCGAGCGCGGTCAGCAACTCAGAGATGGAGAGTTGGGGGGCAGTGGCGACGGTCATAGGGAGTCCTCCTGGGAAGGCGAGCGTTGCGGTTGCGCCTCAATCGGATCATGCGTAAACGCTTTGAAGCATATGATATGCGATGTTATCCGCCGTATTCTACCACTGACACTCGATTTCGTTCTACCCAATCCCAGTTGATGTCGACGCCGAGTCCCGGTCCCTGGGGGATGGAGACGTGGCCGTTGGCGTCGATGGCTTCGAGATCGTCTACGT
>VXRG01000064.1 GCA_009838625.1 Caldilineaceae bacterium SB0664_bin_27 | reverse complement strand
GAGGGGGACGCGGAGCGCCCCGGCGCGGGCCGGGGCGCTGTGCTGCTACTGTAGTGCGGCCGGGGGCGGAGGCTTCTTTGCGGCCGCCGGGACCAGCGCGGACTACCACTGATCGTGTACGACGTTGTGGCCGGAGTCTACGGTGAAGACGTAGGGCTTGTTGACGTCGTACTGGGTGTCGGGGTAGTAGGTGCTGACGCGGACCTTCTTTTCGGAGGCGAGGTAGTAGATGGTGACGGGTTTGCCAGTACCGGGGTTGGCGCCGGTGAAAAGCGTCACGGCGCCGCCGGTTGGATGGTCGGCGGCGAGGCTGGCGAAGGATGGGATGTAGGGGCCCGAGTGGCCAACGCCGCCGGGGCCGATGAACCAGGCGTGGAGTCCGTCGCCGACAGGGGCGAGCTGGACCTGGGTCGCTGCGTGGGTGACGATCATGTTGGAGGGGGGCCAACTGGGGGTCATCATGCCGCCACCGCCATTGCCGCCGCCGCCATTGCCACCGTTGCCGTTGCCGTTGCCGGGCAAGGGAGTCCCGCCGCCGTTGCCGGGCAGCGGCGTCCCGCCGCCGTTGCCGGGCAGTGGCGTCCCTCCGCCGTTGCCTCCAGGAAGAGGCGGATCTTGGTTCTGGTCGCCGGCGTCATCCGGCACTTCCGCGGGCGGTGGATGCTCACCTCCGTGGGTTGCGTAGGCGGCCGGGGCCAGGGCAGCTGCAAGCAAGATAGTCAGAATGGCGACGGTCGCCAACCTGAATCGTCTATGGCGGAACATGAACTCCTCCTCTTCAGGATATATTGCGTTCAGGCTTATCGGGTCCCGCCAAGGCGGCGGGAAGGACCTTCGCTAGAGAGAGGAGATGCGCCCCAGCACTGGGCCGGGACGCATCTCTTGCTGCTCATTGCAATCTGAACACTGGGAGGACCAGGGTTCAGGCCAGTCCGTTAGCTACCGCGGCGTCCTCTGGTTCGTGTAAGCCCAGTAGCTCGTGTACGTGGTGGCTGCGCCACCGGTCGGAGTCCGCTCAACCGTTGCACGGACACGGTAGTAGTAATGCGTGTTTGCGTCAAGCTCGCTGCCGGAGCCACCATCGGAAATCGTACACGTACCCGCGGTCGCGGTGCAGTCCACTGTTCCGTTCGAAGCTGTCCAGGTGGAACTGCCAGACTCGCGCCGCTCAACCCGGTAGTTTGTAGCAGCCGTCAGGGTGCCGGCGGCACCGTCATCGCCGACGAAAGCGACGGGGTCCCAGGTCACGACCATCGTGGTCGATATGGTGGCCCTTGCACTCAGGTTCGCAGGCTGGGCCGGCTTGGTGAACTGCTCTGTTACCGTTGACCAGGCCGATTCGACACCCTGGGGCAGCAGTGCGCGCACGCGGTAGCTGTACTTCGTGCCGGTCTTGAGATTTCTGTGGACGTAATGGCTGTCGTTGCCGGATATCGTCATCTCACCCCGAGTGATGAGCGAATTCTCGAAGGTGGCTGCGAGATGCATGCCCTCCAGGAACTCCAGCTCGTAGCTGACCGCATCGGCCACCGCACTCCAGGAGAGGCGGATCATCGACATTCCAGTTGATGCCGCCGACAGCGACGGCGCGGCCGTCGTCCCGTGCTTGGTCGTTCCGCTGACGGGCGTCGTCGTATAGTTGCTCTTGACGTTGTCTCCCGTCACTGTGCGCACGCGGTAGTAGTAGGTCGTATTGGGCGAGAGGGCTGTGCCGGAGCCATTGTCAGTGATCATCGTTCCCGATGATACCATTGTAAAGGGTGCGGGTGAGCCGTCGGTGGTCGGGGCGGTGCCTGCCAGATCCGACCACATGTTATTGTCGGCACCGGCGCCAAAGCGCTGGATCTCGTAGCTGGTTGCGCCTGTCACCGCATTCCAGGACACCTTGATTGCCGGACCGTCGGTGTCCGTTGCGTCTACTGCCGTCAGGCCCGACGGCGGACCCAGCACGCTCGGCAGGGTAGTCGCGTTGGCTTCAGCCGTAAACTCACTCATGCCGCCGGAGTTATGCGCCCGCACGCGGTAGTGATACTGCGTATTGGGCGTACGGCCGGTGTGGTTGTAGGTCGTGTCGCCGGTTACGGTCATCGGGTTCCAGGGCGCGTTCGCGCCTGTAAGCCGCCACTCGAGCGTCCATGAGGTGGCGGTCCCGGTGGGCGGAGTTGCGGTTGTATTGGCGGCCGGCTGCGTCCACGAAACCCAGATCGACCTCTCGCCCGTCGTCGTTGCCGTCAGATTGGAGGGTAAGGCCGGCTTGTTGTCCTTAAGCGTAATCATCACGGTTTCGGAATACTGGCCCAAGATGTCATCCGCGGCATCGGTGTTCGGGTTATCCGGGTCGGTTGTTCTGTTGTCCACTGCGCTGACGGCGTAGTGGTAGGTCGCCCCGGCTGCAAGGGCCGGATCCGCGTCCGTCCAGGTCGGGGGCGAGTCGGCGTCTGCGCTGGATATCCGACCGGATTCAAGGTCGTTCCCATTGGCGGGCGCCGCCCATCCGGCAGCGGTCTTGGTAAACCGAATGATGTCATAGTGGGTAGCGTCCGACACCGCGTTCCAGGACAGCTTGATCTTGCGGCCATCCGAGTCGGTTTCATCTGTCAGCCTCAGGCCGGTCACCCTGGGCATCTGCCCGGTGGCGCTGGGCGTTGCAGGGGTCGTGGCGCTCGCCTCAGCCGAGTCGTCGCTGAACCCGTTGATGTTCCAGGCGCGCACCTTGTAGGTGTACGTTGTCGACGGGTTAAGGCCGGTGTGATTGTACGTGACCATTGAGGACGCGTCGGCGAGCGCATCCACCCTAATCGGAGAGGAGTAGCTTCCGGTGTCGGTCTTCCACAGGACGTGGTAGTAGGTGGCGCCAGCAACGCCTGCCCATGTGAAGTTGATGTTCGCATGGTCCTGTGCGGCTGCGCTGGGAGACAGAGGCGCAGGCAGCCGGTCGTCATCTGCCGGGATCACCGCGCTCACAACATTGGACCAGGTGCCCCTGACGCCGTTGCTGTCGATCGCCTGCACGCGGTAGTTGTACGTGACCACGGTATCATCGGCCGCGGTTGTACCGTCGGCTATTTCAAAGTTCGCGGCGGAGTCAGTGTAGGTGAGACCCGTCAGGAGGCCAGAAGGCAGGCGCGCATAGGCATCGGTCTCAGCGCCAGTGCCGGTGACCACCCTTTCTCGTTCCAGCTCGTAGTTGACGGCATTTGTCGTCGCAGTCCATGTAAGAGTGACCGTATTGCGGGCCGTGTGGTCTAACATCAACTCCGGCACGGGGGTCGTGGAATCAAGCGTGACATTGTCGTAGTTGCCCGGCGAGCCTGAGTAGGGGCCGTCGCCGCCGCTGTTCTCACCACGCACGATGTAGTAGTACTGCGTGCCCGGCGTCAGGCCGGTGTGGGAATACGAGCGCGCCTCCGTGGCTGGCTTATCGTCGACAAGATCCATCCAGCCAGCGAGACCTGAGGTCCAGTAGCGCACGCGGTAGTGCGTGGCGCCAGGAACCGCCGTCCACGTGACTGTGATGGCGTCCATCCCGACGGGCGTCAGGGTCAAGTCCGGCTTGGCGGTCGGTTTGGCCGTACCGGCGACCGTCAGGACCTGTGAATAGCCCAGCCGGGTTTCGCCGTCATAGGCTTCGAGAACGTAGCTGTAGGTCGTGCCGGCCGTGACAGCGGTGTCGGTATAACTTGTCGCCGGCGCATCGATTGTCGCGTGTGCCTCGCTGCCCCAGTCAGACACTTGAGTGACGACGCCTTCGGCCTTCCACAGCCGGTAGCTGTCGGCGTTATTCACTGCGTCCCATTCGAGTACCAAATTACCGTTCGGCAGCAGGTCTTCCGACAGCGTAGTGACAGTACTCTGCGCGTAGGCCACGCCGTCGAATGGCGGCAAGGCTGGGGACCCAGCCACCAAGATGAGCGCCAGGGCGATGATCGCCACCCTGAGCGTCAATCCAACAGATTTTTGTTTCATTTCAACTCTCCTGTTTTAAGGTGGCCTACCATCGTTCGTGGTTGACTGAATGGTCGGCGTCTACGGTGAAAATGTAAGCTTTGTTGTAGTCGTGCGGCGGTTTGTCCGCGTAGAAGGTATTGACGTGCAGCAGCATGGCGTCGGGCAGGTACTGGATGGTGACCGGTTTGCCTGTTCCCGGATTTGTGCCGCTGAAGAGCTCGACGGCAGCGCCGTCGGGATGCATTTCGGCCAGCTTGCTCAACGATGCGAGCAGGGGACCGTGGGTGGCGCCGTCGGCACCGATGAAGTAGACCTGGAGGCCACCTTCGAGCGAACTGATCTGGATGGGTGTGGCGGCGTGGCGGACGATGGCGTTGGGCGGCGGCCAGTTCACAGGCGCCATCATCATGTCGCCGTCTTTGTCGCCGTTCATGCCGCCGTTACCATTGCCCGGCAGTATTGGATCGGTGCCGCCACCGTTGCCATTGCCATTGCCCGGCAGTATTGGATCGGTGCCGCCACCGTTGCCATTGCCATTGCCCGGCAGTATTGGATCGGTGCCGCCACCGCTGCCGTCCCCATCATCGCCAGTATCTGCCGGCGGCGGGCCGATCCCCACGTCCTGCGCGACGGCCGCAGGCGCCATGGCGGCGGTCAGCAACAGAACCAGGATGGCCACGCATGCCAACTTGATTCGTTTCCTATGAGACATTAATCTCTCCTTTTCTAACCAGAATAAGACAAGGTGTTGAGAACGACCGCACCGGACGCCCATCCCTCAACTATTTTATTGCCTGAGATACTGTACACCATGAACCGAATGGACGTCAACTCACTGATTCCGATACTGTACATCATAAAGGCGATTGGCGCCAACTACACACACCGATACTGTACACCACGAAACGAACGGTCGTCAACTCCATTGCCCCAGTACTTTACACCATGAACGGAGAGAAGGTCAATCATGGCGCGCAGGCTACAGATGCGCGTGTATTCGCCAGTTTTGGGCCTTCATTTGGTCCCTACACGGGGGTAGAACTGCGGCATGCGGGCGAGATTGCAGACGGTCGGGCGGAAGCCGATGCAGTTGAACCGGTGTCGAGCCATGGAAGCTGCAGTATACGTTGGGGAGGGCGGGTGTGTCAAGGTGTGTGAACGACGAACTGCTAGGGG
>VXRG01000128.1 GCA_009838625.1 Caldilineaceae bacterium SB0664_bin_27 | reverse complement strand
GTTCAGAGGACATCTGCGTATCTCCGAGAGGGAATTTCAAACCTTAACGGTTCAGCGGAAGATGGACCCCGACGCGCGGGGTTTCAGTTCAGCCCGAAGGCGGGACTCGAATCTGGTCAGCCCTTCCCGGTTCAGGAGGTACGCCCCCAACCCCGCGACAAGAAGCAAAGCAATGACCGTCACATCCCAGCGAAAGAGAAGATACTGGATCCCGATAGCGATACCCATAACGGCGAGGTGGACCAGCGTCATTCCGAAAGTAATTACCTTTCGGGTCGATGGTGTTTGTTTTCCAAACGGAAGGCCATCGATCAGCCTCAGCCCTACTCCCAGATAGAGGAATGCAACGACCGTGCTGTAAGCGATCAAGAGAACGGCATCCCTCGCGCCCCAGGACCATATCAGCACGATCAGCCAAAAGACGATCGGGGCGGCGATCAGCATGAGCCACAGACCAGTATATACTCCCCTCACAAACGGACGGAAAGAAGCATCCGGCACGATCAGAAACAACCAGATACCTTTGTAGTCATTACCATAGCCCAGGAACAGGCACGAATAGAGAGCAGTAATTCCGATTAGATGAGGCAGCGCGTGCGTGTAGGCCAAGCCAGGAGAAAACGGAGAGACCTCCCGGCCGCCTACGAGCATGGCGATGAGGCCGATGATCACGGGCGGGATGTTCTGGGCCATGTTTCGCCGGAACTGCCAGTCGCGCACCATCATGTAACTCAGATACACAAAACCGGCGCGGCTGGCCTGACCGCCGGCAAGCCTGGAAACCCAGGGACCTGGCGCCCATCGTCCCCACTCCCGTCGCCGCACCTCGCCCCCCGAATACATCTGATCGGAGACACGGATGAGATGGTCTCTTGAGAGAGCCCGGAGTCCAGATAGGGCAGCAACGATCGCCACCGTCAGGGTCACAGCTCCCAGCAGTGCCGGCCATCCACCCGGCACCGCGTCGGCGCCGGCCTGCCATTCTGCGGGTACCGCAAACGAAGCTGCCCTACTCACAAATTCCTCCCTGAAATCGTCCAGAAAGTTAAATGCGAGCGGCAAAGACATGGGAATGACCTGAACCACTGTCGCCGCCGCCTTGAGACGCTGGACAGGAACAAAGCGAATCAGCCACCCGAACAGGCTGCAGCAGAGTAATGCGACGATCAGTCCAACGCCCAGAGCGGTCAGAAAGTGGATTGGGAAATAGGCCAGGGAGAGGAACCGATCCTTGTGAGGAAGAAAGACGCCGACAAGCGCCGGCACGCCGTTTACCCCCACTACAGTGTAGACAACGATCCGAACCAGGTGGGTCAGCCGCGCGCCCAGCCAGGTTGCCCCGTTTACGGGCTGGTGCGCCAAAATCAGCCCCTCGACAGGGTTCACCAAGCTCTCGGCGACCTCGGAGATCAGGAGCAGGCCGAGTTGAAAGACGGTGAGTCCGACAAAGGCGAGGAGGTAAAATCCGGGGGAGGCGTCGCTAAATACCATCACCAGGCTGATGATACCCGAAAGAAAAAACCAGATGCTCATGACGGAACGCATGGACTGGTCGTGGCTGCCCATCCGGACCATTTCCTGCCGTTTGCTGAGCGTTTCGAACAGATCGACGAGGACCCAGTATTGATGGGGCTCGATGCGGCACCGTTCGAGCACATTGGTAAACGCCTTGCCGCGGAAGAAACGCGCGCCAGGGGAAAGAAAGTCTGTCACGAACGCAAACTTTCGATGATTTCGGATACACCGCTTACTGTTTCATCGGTATGGGTAAGTTGTCGAAAGACGTCTTCAAGACTACCTCTTTGGGTAGAGGCCTTCAGTGACTCCACCGAGCCATCGGCGATGAGACGGCCTTCATGGATGATGAGGGCGCGGTCACAGACGCGTTCTACCATGTCAAGAACGTGGGAGCTGTAAAGGATGGCCTTGCCTTCGGCCGCCAAGGCGGCGACCAGGTCCCGAACCATGAATCCGGCGTTGACATCCAGACCCGAGAGGGGTTCGTCGAGCATAACGACGTCGGGATTGTGAAGCAGGGCCGCGCTCAGAAGCACCTTCTGGCGCATGCCCTTCGAGTAGCCATCTAGGCGCTGGTGCCGCACTTTGGCCAAGTCGAACTGCTTGAGGAATCGGTCAATTCGAGACTGCAGGATCTCTTCATGGACCTCCTGCAGGCGGCCCATGAGCTCCAGAAATTCCTGTCCTGTCAGGCTCTCAAAGAGTGCGGCGTCTTCCGGTACGTACCCGATGCGTTTCTTGGCCTCAACCGCCTCGGTGGGCATGGAATATCCGGCTACGTGAACAGCCCCTCTTGCGGGCGGTAGGATGCCCGTCAGCACCTTGATGGTCGTGCTTTTACCGGCGCCGTTCGGCCCCAACAGTCCGACGACCTCGCCTCTTTCCAGAGCAAACGATATCCCGTGAAGTACCTGCCTGATTCCATAGCTGAAGTGCAGGGCGTCCACGGATACAACCGGGGCATGCCTCTGTGCTTTACTTGATTGACACATAAGCGCTGATTCCGGATGCACGCACTTGCACACTGGCAGTACGGACATCAAAGATACTTCTAATCCAGGCTATTGCCCAAGCAGGCACATTTCCTTCTCATACTCGCCGATATTTTCAGCGCTCGTTTGAAAAGTAAAGGCTGCCGGCGCCACCATATTCATCGTTGCGCTTCATTGCGATCTTGATTTGGTTTCAGGACGCGACTGTTTAGCTCTACGGAACAGTCTACGCGCATCTTGCAGCGTTCATCTCGCTCAGATCTGTCGTTTTCGGAAGTTCGAGTTCCCGAAAACGGTACATCGTTTGAAATGTTCTCTTTATCGGCGCGAGGCGTCAGACAACCGGAATCGCAGGTTAGATCCCCTCAAGCGGGCGAAGGGAAAAGGGCTCCCGGAGTCGCGCTCGCGGATGCCGGTGCAGGGCAATGAGGGTGCGTCGCGCCCGATGGTCAAATGCATTGCAGACTGCCCTTGATTGAGGTCAGAACGTCGTCGAACATCGCCGCGGTCAGGCGGCCGGTGTTGGTGTTCTGACGGCTGACGTGGTAGGAGGCGTAGAGGCGGGGGAGGCTGGCCGGGAGGGCGTGGGCGGCGCCGTGGGAGAAGGTGAGGCGGGGGAGATCGTGGCCGAGTTCGCGCAGGGCGCGCAGGTAGCCGTCGAAGGCAATCTTGCCTAGGGCGAGCACCGCTTGCAAGTGGGGCAGGAGGGCCAGCTCTTGCACGAGCCAGCTGCGGCAGTTGTCCAGCTCCGCGGCGGTGGGCCGGTTTTTGGGCGGTACGCAGTAGGCCACGCCGGTCATGTAGCAGTCGATCAATTCGAGGCCGTCGTCCCGGTGGGTACTGGTCGGTCCGCTGGCAAACCCGGCGCGGTGCAGGGCAGGGTAGAGGAAGCTGCCCGAGCCGTCGCCGGTGAATGGGCGGCCGGTGCGGTTGGCGCCGTGCGCGCCGGGGGCGAGGCCGAGCACGAGGAGCCGGGCGTGCGGATCGCCCCAGCCGGGCACCGGCTTGCCCCAGTAGGTCCAGTCGCGGAAGGCCTGCCGCTTGGTCGCCGCGACTTCTTCGCGCCACGCGACCAGGCGCGGGCAGGCGCGGCAGGCAGCTGCGGCTGTGTGGAGCGCGTCAAGGGAGTCGAAAGTGGAATTGCTGCCCGTCGGATCGTCCTGAGGCATTCATTTTTCCGTGACCGGGCTGATACACTCGAAGAAGCGGAACCTGAACACTTACAGCGTCCGAATCTCTACCAGCTGTTCAGCCTCGGGCGTATCCATGAGCTCGTTCTGCAGCGGCCGGCCGAAGCCGGGCGCGCTGATTTCGAAGACGTCGCCGGGCTCTGTCTGGATGCCGGCGGCGAAGCTGAGGGTGGCGGTGCCGTAGAAGTGCAGATGCACGTCGCCGGGCGTGCGGAAGGGGCCGTACTTGAAGTGATGATGCTGGATGTTGGCGAGACTGTGCGTCATGTTGTCCTCGCCGGTGAGGAAGGGGGCGGACCACAGCTCGCGGCCGTCGCGCAGGATGCGTGAGGTCCCCTCGATGTGCGGCGGCGGGTCGCCCAGCAGCAGCTCCGGCCCGCAGGAGCACTGGCGCAGCTTGGAGTGGGCGAGGTAAAGGTAGTTCTTCTTCTCGAGCACATGATCGGAGAACTCGTTGCCCAGCGCAAAGCCGACGCGCAGAACGGCGCCGTCGTCGCCTATCACGTAACAGCCGACCAGTTCGGGCTCTTCGCTGCCCTCAAGGGCAAAGGACGGCATGGTCAGTGGCTGTCCCGGCGGCACGAGCCAGCGGCCATCGCCCTTATAGAACCACTCCGGCGCGACGCCCACCTGGCCGGGCGCGGGTTTGCCGCCTTCAAGGCCCAGACGAAACATGCGCATCGAGTCGGTCAGGGTCTCTTCTTCCTCGACGTTGAGATTCTGGTGCATGGCATCGCGCGCCTGGGCGCTGCCGAGATGGTCTAGGCCGGTGCCACTGATCACGAGACGGGTGGGGTCGGGGTGATCCAGTGGCGGCAGGAGTCTGCCGCTGGCTGCGATCGCGCCATATTCCGCCCGCCGGTCGCCCAGCCGCTCTTCAACGAGTTCGATCAACGGCCGGCCGCTGCGCCCTGCCTCCCTGGCCAGATCATATACCCGCTCAGTCCCATTGAGAACGTGCAACGACTCTTCGTTCTCGACCATCGCTACCCGGCGGTCGCCGGCTTCTGTCCGGTACTGCACCAGTCGCATCTCGGTTTCTCCTCCGCTGCTCAGTTGACTGACGACCAGAAACTAAGAACTGACAACGATTACTGCTTCTCCCACTTCATCGCATCCCAGGCAACTTTGGTCGAGAGGTATGTTTCGTAGGTTACGTCGGAAAGCGAGACGTAGTCCTCATTCGTGCCGCTGAAGGTGTATGTGCCCAGTGAAACCCACTGGTCGGAGTGCTGGGACTGGTCCACCTCTCGCAGGGTAAAGCCGCCTGAATGGGAGATCCAGTAGCGGGCGTTGCCGGTCGTCGCATGGTTCGAGGGGATGTATACGAATACCTCGTAACTGGCTGCTTCCAGATCCGGAGACCACCTGCCCCAATTGTATCCGGTGCGGGTCTTGTCATTGTTATTGGTCCAGAAAAGGTGGTCGGAGTGGCCCACGGTCTCCTCTTGCCACGTGGTCGTAAGGCCGCCGCGCTGGAATCCGGAATCCTGGTCGTCCACCACCACTGTGATCGGGGTGGGCGTTGGCGAAGGCGAGGCCTCCGGCGTTGCGACGGCTGAGACGGCGGCCCAACTCAACTTAACCTGGGCTGCCTCCTCGTGTTCATAGTATTCCAGAATGAGGCTCAGAGAACCGCCATCGTGTTGCAGCGTGTATTGGTATGTTGTGGCCGGATGATCGCTCCAACCATCGATCTGCTTTGTGCCATCGATGAAGAGGCGCACCCCATCGTCGGAGACGACATCGAAGCGGTAGGTTCCCGCCTCGAGCGAAATCTGAGCAGTCCAGCGGGCCGAAAAGCTGTCTGCGTTGATGGTCTGCGCCTCGGGCGACCCGGTACCCCAGTTGTAGTCAACGGCGGACTCCTGCCGGGCGAGGACCGGAGTACCGGTCAGCGTGCGGTTGTTCCAGTACAGCGCCTGCCAGACGATAACAGGCGTTGATGTCGGCGTCGGCGTTATCGTCGGGGTGGATGTGGGGGTTGCCGATGTTGCCGGGGTGGCGGTTGGCGCCGGCGTATAGGTGGCTGGCGCTGTTGGCGACGGTGTGGCCGAGGCCGGCGTGGACGCGGGATCCGGTGTTGACGTCGGCGATGTTTCCAGCCTGCTCCAGGTCAAGCGTGCCTGCGCCTGTCCGGTTTCTTCGTAATACTCCATGCGCACGGTAACGGCACTGCCGTCCAGATAAGTAATCTGCGAGTAGGTTGTCGACGTCTGCACCTGCCAGAAATCGATCAGGGTTCTGTCTCCGACTATCAGCCGCACGCCGTCATCTACGGTAACGGTAAAGCGGTAATCGCCGGCCGGCAGCTGCAGGGACCTGCTCCAACGCACGGAGAATTCGTCCTGATTGATGCCGGAAAGGGGACTTTCGTATCCCCAGTCGAAGTTGAGACGGGCGTCGTCGCGCGTCGTATGCGCCGTACCCGTAAGTGAACTGTTGTTGTAATACTCGCCCCGCCAGTAGGTCGTAGGCAGATCCGGTTCCCGCTCCCAACTCACCGAAATGGAGGCCGCGCCGGCCAGCTCAAAGTACTCGACACGAATAAGGTGCTGCCCCTCCGACAGGTGCAATCTCGCCTCGTAGGAGGCTTTCGCCTGTTCAATCCAACTGTCGATTTGAAGCACATCATCGACCCACAGCCGCACACCGTCATCGACTTCGACGGTAAAGATGTAGTTGCCGGCCTCGTCGGCAGAGATGTTGAGATGGCGCTCCCAGCGGGCCGAGAACCGATCGACGGAGATACCGGTGCCCGGGGAGCCGTCACCCCAATCGAATTCCAGCGTCTCGTCCTCACGAGAGATGACGGCGTTGCCGGTGAGAGACATGTTGTCCCAGTAATCGGCGTCCCAGGTGGTATTTGATTCATGGGCAAGGGCGTCGGCAGAGTTCAGTGCGATAACCGAGAGCGCGCAAATACCCAGCAGGACGGCACAGCATGCGATACGTCCTCCTATGTCCTTGCGGCCGCGAAGACAGGCGAATAGCCGGGAAACGCCGACTCGAATCCGGTTATCACTCTGCATGGCTTTCTCCTTGTAGCGATCAGGGGCTGTGAGTCAGTCAGGCCGCCGTTTTCTCCAGATTTTCGACAAGCTGCCCCAGTATCCAGAAGGTCGGACATGTAGCGGCAACCTGACGACTGGGCGGCGGCCTAAGCAGAACCAACACCACGGACCACTATTTTTACCCAACTCTATCAGTGTAAAAATAATTATACACTATGCACCACTATCGATCTATTGTATTCCGGGCGGTCGCTGCCGGTCCGTGATGAAGTAGGCATTACGCAATCGCTGTTCGCTGTGCTATCCTTACTTTCGCATTTTGCCCTTCATGCACGAGCAGCATTCTTCGTGCGGTTCCTTGTGAAGGATCGCTTGGCAACCTGACATTCGGGAGCCGGAAACCGGTCCTGGCATGCATTTCGACGCTCTGACGCTGGCTGCGGTGGCCGACGAACTGAAAGAGACGGTCACGGGCGGCCGGGTACAGCAGATCGTTCTGCCGGACAGCCGCAGCGTCGCCCTGGAGGTTTACGCCCACCGGGAGCGGCGCTATCTTTTGCTTTCGGCCCATCCTCAGGCCAGCCGCGTCCATCTGCTCGAACACAAACCCCGGCGCGGTGTGTCGAAGGAAACGCCGCTCCTGCTCCTGCTGCGCAAATATGTACGCAGCGCGCGGCTGGAGTCTGTCGAGTTGCCCGTGCCTTTCGAGCGGGTGCTGTTTCTGCGCTTTCACCATCCCAAGCACGATGCCACTACGCTCGCGGTCGAACCGATCGGGCAACTGGGCAATCTGATCCTGATGAACGCCGATGGCCGTATCCTGGATGCGCTGGTGCGTGTGCCTGCGGGCGAGAATGCTCAGCGAGTCCTTTTGCCGCGGCGCGTGTATCAGCTGCCGCCGCCGCAGGACAGGTTGCCTCCGTATGGGGGGAGCGAAGAGCGGCTTGGGCAGGCCGGTCAGTCTCCAGTAGACGGGGCCAGCCCGGCCCAGACACCGGTCCTGTGGCGCAGCCTGATCAACCGATTTGCCGGCGTCAGCCCGACTTTGGCCAGGGAAGCAGCCTGGCGCGCAACCGGAGACGCCGGCGCAGCGCTGACAGAGCAGGCGTTCACGGACGGACACTGGGCTCTGGGAGAACTGTGGTCGGCAGCGGCTACGGGCGAATGGACGCCGGGCATCGCGGTGGACGAAGAGGAGGGCGTGGCCGCGTTTGCGCCCTATGAGCTTCATTTCTGCGGCGAGTTCGTAGAAATGGATTCGATGAGCGCGGCAGCGGCCGCCTTCTACGCGGAGCAGGAGCGGGACAGTTCCTCCTCGCGGGACGAGTATGCAGGTGTGCGCGGGGGCGTGGCCGCGCTGGTCCGGCAGGCACAGGCTCGCGTGGAGAGTCAGTTGCGCGCCCTGGACGCTGATGAGCCGGCGCCGGGCGAGCCAGAACGCGTGCGCGCGCAGGCGGAGTGGCTGCTGGCGCTCTCGAGCCAGATAACCTACGCAAACAGGCCCGGCGCGCAGGAAGGATTCAGCCTGCAGGACGGGATGGCCGCAGTACAGCCGGCGTCGAACGGACAAATGCAGCTGGTCATCTTTTCCGCGGACGCCGATTTTGGACAGCCGGGGGATAAGAAACCGGGTGAGGAGGGGGGCGATCTGGTCGTCCCGCTCGACCCGAAACGCACGCCGGTGGAGCAGGCTGAACGCATGTTTGACCGGGCCGCCAAGATGGAACGCGCCGCTCGCATTATCCCCCGACGCCGGGCCAGCCTTGACGCGGACCGGGCCTACTTGCAGCAGCTGGAGAGCGATCTGAGCCTTGCACTGGATCAGCCGGAGATCGTCGCGGTGCGGGAGGCGTTGCGGGAAGCGGGCTATCTGCGGCAGCGTCGCGACCGGCGGGATAAGACGCCAGGAGACCGCTCGCGGCCGTTGCGTTATCTCTCGCCCGAAGGATTCCCGATCCTGGTGGGGCGCAACGCCCGCCAGAATGAGCTCGTCACCTTCAACGCGGCAGGCCGGGATGACCTTTGGCTGCACGTGCGCGACGGGCCGGGCGCGCACGTCGTAATCCGCTGCGGAGGACAACCGGTCCCGGAATTGACTTTGAACGTTGCTGCCCGGCTGGCAGCTTGGCATTCAGGGCAGCGAGGCAATGGGGGCGTCGGCGTTGTGATCACGCCGCGGCGCTTTGTCACACGCATGGCCGGCGGACGGCCGGGGCAGGTGCACTACCGCGGCGAGGAGACGATCAGCGTCACCGCCGAACTGCCGGCGGAGAGCGAGCAGTGGCTGGCGGCGCGTGACCATCAGACACGGCCGAATTCTTAGGCAAGTTAGACACTCTCAGGACAGACACATGGACTTGAGTCGACTCTGCATCCACACGATTACAACCAAGCCCTGGCCAGTTGAAACGGCGATCGAACGCTTCAGCGCGCACGGCGTCGCCGCGATGACCGTCTGGCGGGACGCGCTTGAGGGGCGGGATATCGCGGCCGCGGGCAGGCAGATCCGCGATGCCGGGATGGAGGTCGTCTCGCTGTGCCGGGGCGGATTCTTCCCGGCGGAGACGGAATCGGCCCGGCAGGAGGCTCTGGACGACAACCGCCGCGCCATCGATGAGGCCGCGGCGCTGGGCGCGCCCCTGGTGGTTCTCGTCTGCGGCGCGGTGCCCGGCCAGCCGCTGAACGCCGGCCGCGGCCAGATTCGGGACGGGATCGAAGCGGTGCTGCCCCATGCCGAGGCTGCGGGAGTCAAGCTGGGCGTGGAGCCTCTGCATCCGATGTACGCGGACAGCCGTTCCGCGGTCAACACGATGGGACAGGCCAACGATATCTGCGCCGTCATCGACTCTCCACTGGTTGGCGTGGTTGTGGATGTCTATCACCTGTGGTGGGACCCCGACCTGGAGCGGGAGATCCGCCGTTGCGGTCAGATGGGCAAGCTGTTCGCCTTCCACGTCTGCGACTGGCGCACGCCCACCGAAGACCTGCTCCTAGACCGCGGGCTGATGGGTGAGGGCTGCATTGACATCCGCCAGATTCGCGGCTGGGTTGAGGAGGCCGGGTTTGACGGGTATAATGAGGTCGAAATCTTCTCAAACCGCTACTGGGCGATGGATCAGGAGCAGTTCCTGGAGCGGATCGTAGAAGCCTACACAAACCATGTCTGATAGCCCAAGCTTTTGCAGGCGCCCAAAGGACGGGACTGCAAATGCCCTCGGCGGTCCTGTGCGGCCGCGCATCAATGGGAGCATCTCTTATCAATGGCTGAAATAGCAGTTGGCGTAATACTGAACGGCGTGACCGGGCGGATGGGAACGAATCAACATCTGGTCCGTTCGATTCTGGCGATCCAGGAGCAGGGCGGCACGGTCACTTCCGACGGAGACCGCATCATGCCGGAGCCGGTGCTGGTCGGCCGCAACCCGGACAAGCTGCGGCATCTGTCCGCTGCCCACAATGTGAGCAAGTGGACGACCAATCTGGACGAGGCGCTGGCCGACGACCATAACGGCATCTACTTCGATGCGCTGGCGACCAACCTGCGGGTGCCGAATACATTGCAGGCGATCGAGGCTGGCAAGGCGGTCTACTGCGAAAAGCCGACCGCGGGCAACATCGAGGATGCGTTGCAGCTGGCGCGGGCAGCCACAGACGCCGGTGTGAGCAACGGCGTTGTCCAGGACAAGCTGTTTCTGCCCGGCCTGCTGAAGCTCAAATACCTGATCGACACCGGTTTCTTCGGCCGCATTCTGGCCGTGCGCGGCGAGTTCGGCTACTGGGTCTTCGATGGCAAGGACCAGCCAGCCCAGCGTCCCTCCTGGAACTACAAGAAGTCGGAGAGCGGCGGCATCGTTCTCGATATGTTCGCCCACTGGCGCTACGTGATCGACAACCTCTTCGGCCCGATCCAGCGGCTTACCTGCATCGCGGCCAACCACGTACCGGAACGTATTGACGAGGAGGGTGCATCCTACAACTCCGACGCCGATGACGGGGCGTACGCGATGTTCGAGCTGGAAAACGGCATCATCTGCAACTTCAACTCTTCGTGGTGTGTACGTGTGCGACGCGATGACCTTCTCACGATCCAGGTGGACGGCACGCGCGGCAGCGCGGTGGCCGGCCTGCGCGAATGCGCAATACAGGGCGACTCCTTCACGCCGAAGCCGGTCTGGAACCCGGACATTCCGCAGCCGGTCCAGTTCTACGATACGTGGCAGTGGATGCCGAACAACAACCCTTTTGAAAACGCCTTCAAGATTGAATGGGAGATGTTCCTGCGCCATGCAATCAAGGGCGACCCGTTCCCCTATACGCTGCTGGAAGGGGCGAAAGGCGTGCAGCTGGCCGAGCTGGGCTACCAGGCCTGGCAGGAGCGGCGCTGGGTGGATGTGCCGCCGCTGAACGCCAGTGGGCAGTGATCAGTGGTTAGTGAAAGGTTGCAAAAGACGGCGCGATGAGTTCGACACTGGTCGCCGGGCCCGAACCGGTCCGATTGTCCACGCATGTGGGGTAGCCAGAGGGGCCGTAGCAGGGGGAATCCCTCGCACTAAGGGGGGCCGAAGGCCCGACCGCCCAAAGGCGAGGAGAGAGTAAAGAAGGGTGAGGATTGAGACCCCAGAACTTGACTCGTATCGGGTCTTGAATGAAATTTCGTTGAGTCGTAACAGGAGAGAGAATGTCCCAATCGATCGCACTGCTTGACCCGACGCCTGCAACCGATACTGCGCCGCCGCCCGCGTTTCACATTATGCTGAAGCCGCGTGGGGCGATCTGCAACCTGGACTGCCACTACTGCTACTTCCTGAGCAAGGAGTTCATGTACCCGGACAGCGAGTTCCGCATGTCCGAGTCGATGCTTGAGGAGTATACGCGGCAGTATATCGAAGCGCAGCAGGTGCCGGAGGTTACCTTCGCGTGGCAGGGAGGCGAGCCGACGTTGATGGGGCTGGACTTCTTCAAGAAGGCGGTCGAGTTCCAGCAGAAGCACAAGAAGCCGGGCATGCGGGTCGAAAACGCGCTCCAGACCAACGGCACGCTGCTGGACGATGAGTGGTGCGACTTCCTGCACCGCAGCGATTTTCTGATCGGGCTGAGCATGGACGGCCCGCGCAAGCTGCACGACTTTTACCGTGTCGACAAAGGCGGCCAGCCCACCTGGGAGAAGGTGATGCGCGCCGCGCGGATGTTGCACAAGCACAAGGTGCGCTACAACATCCTGACGACGGTGCACGCGGCCAACGCGCCTCATCCGCTCGAGGTCTATCGCTTCCTGCGCGACGAGGTCAAGACCGACTTCATGCAGTTCATCCCCATTGTCGAGCGCGACAACGACACCGGCTACCAGGAAGGGGACACGGTTAAAGATCGCTCGGTCACTGCTGAACAGTACGGCGATTTCCTGATTCAGATCTTCGAGGAGTGGGTGCGGCGCGACGTGGGGAAAGTCTTCGTGCAGATCTTCGACGTAGCGCTGGCCGGATACGCGGGACACCGGCCCGGTCTGTGTATCTTTGAGGAGACGTGCGGTTCGGCGTTGGCGATGGAGCACAACGGCGACCTGTTCTCCTGCGATCACTACGTGGAACCGAACTACCTCCTGGGCAACATCGAAGAGATCCCGCTGATCGAAATGGTCGGCTCGGCCCGGCAGCAGGAGTTCGGTACGCACAAACGGGACAGCCTGCCCAACTACTGCCTCGAATGCGAAGTGCGCTTTGTCTGCAACGGTGGCTGCCCGAAGAACCGCTTTATCGACACGCCTGACGGGGAACCGGGCCTGAACTATCTGTGCGCCGGCTACCGGTCCTTCTTCAATCATGTGCGCCCATACATGAACTACATGGCCGACCAGTTGCGTCGGCAGCAGGCGCCCGCCAATATCATGCAGCACCTGGCGGAGGCGGACCGCAAACTGAACGCGCGCTTCGCCGGCGCCAAACGCAACGATCCCTGCCCGTGCGGGAGCGGCCGCAAATTCAAGCAGTGCCACGGCCGCGAGCGAACAGTGGAGCGGGCGCAGATGCAGTGGCCGGTTTCGAGTAATTAGGGGCCACCACATTCGCAGCTCACGGGCCGCGGATTACCAGTTCTTCATTGCGCGTAATTTTGTCCCCCCGATCTTTTGCTCGCGCGCAGCGCTGTGCTATACTATCGAACCGCGACGAGGGACAGCTTGTCTGCTCCCTCGTTCTTTCTGTTCACAGCACAATGTTGTGGACCTTTGTCTGAACTGCGGTTTTCAGTTTCTGGTTTTTGGTGCTGCCTCTCGCTTGCGTTCAGGGCGGTTACTGAAAACCGAAATCCGAAGACTGGGAACTAACCCTGGACAATGCTCATGGAAAGGAGTATAAGGGTAGATGAACACGTACGAATTGGTGTACATCATCCAGCCCAATCTGGATGATGATGGTGTCAAAGCCGTGGATGACCGGATCAGTCAGGCCATCGGCGGCGAGGACGGGACAATCGCGAGCACCGATCATTGGGGCAAACGCCGGTTGGCCTATCCCATCAAAGGCCACTTTGAGGGACACTACATTCTGCACAACCTCTCGATGCCTCCCACCGCGGTGCAGAACGTCGAACGACAGTTGCGGCTATCTGAAGATGTATTGCGTTTCCTCTTTGTCCGCGTTGGGGACTGAGCCACAAAGGAGCATCGAATGTCTGATGAAAACAAAGTAACCGAAGCCGAAGCGAACACCGAGGAACAACCGGCTGCCGAGACGCCCACGGGTGAAGATGCCCCCGTGCAGGCAGAGAGCCCGGCGGAAAACGCGCCGCAGGCCGTTGCCGATACGGACGGAGATTCTGAGGCCGAAATGGTTGCTGAGCCAGAGCCCCAGGCGGCTGCTGAGCCAGTAGTCGAAGCGGTTGCTGAGCCGGAGGCTGAAGCCGTTGCAGAAGCCGAGACAGCTACGGACAGCGCAGGCCCCGAGTCGGACGCAGGCGGCAGCCAGCAGGAGCAGACGGCCCCCACCTTCAACCGTGTCGAGGGGCCGGCCATATTCAACCGCGCCAAACAGGGCAATCAGCGCAGGAATCCCCGCCACGTCGGCAACGATGTGCGGATCGACGAGATCGACTACAAGAATGTGCAGGTTCTCAGCCGCTTTGTCGATAACTACGGGCGCATACACAACCGCCGCAAGACCCGCGTCACCGCCAAGATGCAGCGCAAAGTGACGAGGGCGATCAAGCGGGCCAGACACCTGGCCTTGATGCCCTACACAGGCGAACATATCCGCATCACCGGCAGGCGCGGTTGATCGATTCATGGCCAAGAAGCGCAGACGAAGAAGGCAGCAAGAACAGCCGCAGGTCGAAAATCGGCGTGAGGTCCGCCTGCGTGCCCGCGACAGGGAACGCAATCTGCGGCTTACAGCGATCGTGGGCGGGATCGTCGGTGTGGCGCTGCTGCTGATCCTGTATGGCGTGATCAATGAACTGGTCATCAAGCCCAACAGCGTGCTGGCGCAGGTCGAAAACGAGTCGATTGTCACCCGCGACTTCTGGCAACAGGCGCGCCTGCGCCAGAGCGAGCTAGAAATCCAGCGTTTGCGGCTCCAGTTGTTTGCCCAGCAGTTTGGCGATTCCAGCCTGTTCGCCTCCCAGATCGCATCGATTAACGCGACTCTGGCCAGCCCACTGACGCTGGGGACACAGGTCCTCAACGAAATGATTGAGGCGGCTGTTCTGCAGATAAAGGCGCCGGAAGTGGGCGTGTCAGTGACCGATGAAGAGGTGGAAAAGACCCTGCGGGAAGAGGTGGCGCAAGGGCAAGGCGCGCTGACAGTGCCGCAGGCCACAGCCACCGCCGACGCCGCCGCCGAAGCGACAGCCACCGCGGAAACCTTTACGCCGACGCCGGTCCCATCACCGACGCCAACGCCGGAAGATGAGGCCGACAGCGAACCGACCGCAGCCGCGGCCGGGGCGGAGCCGGAGACCGTGGAAGAGGCGCCCACCCCGGAGCCGCCTGCAGTCCTGACCGACGCCTTGTACCAGGAAGGGCTGAGCACGTTGGAGGATAATCTGCGCGAGAACGCCGGGATGAACCTGGCCAGCTATCGCGAGGTGATCCGGGCGCGTCTGCTACGCAACAAGGTGTCGGAGACGATCAGCCAGGAACTGGTATCTTCCACCGAAGAGCAGGTCCGGGTCCGTCATATTCTGATCTCCGTCGATCCCGAGCCTCCCTCGGAAACGGAAGAATCGTCTGGCGAGACAGAGGGCGAGACATCCCCGCCCGGTACACCTTCACCTGTGTCTGAAAGCGAGCAGGAAAAGGACGAGAGTACAGACGCGCCGGCAACCGAACTAACGGAAGGGGATGCTGTAGAGGACGACGAGGGTGACGGTCGGTCCCCGCCAGAAGTTCCGACCCCTCCAGAAATATGGAATCCTGACGCCAACGGCGATGGCCGTGTTGACGACGCTGAGGCGCTGGCCTTTGCGAAGACGCTGCATCAACGTATTCTCGACGGCGAAGATTTCGCGGACCTGGCGCTCCGGTTCAGCAACGATCCGGGCAGCGGCTCCCAGGGCGGAGAGCTGGGCTGGGCCGGCCGCGGGCGCTACGTGCCGGAATTCGAGGAAGCGGCGTTCTCCCTCGAAGTGGGCGAGATGAGCGCACCGGTCAAGTCCACCTTTGGCTATCACATCATCGAAGTGCTGGAGCGGGACGATGAGCGGCCGAAGGAAGAGGCCAGCTTGCAGCAGGAGTATGCGGAGGCTTTCCAGACGTGGCTGCAGGAGCAGGTACTGTCGCTGAACATCGATCGCCCGGACAACCTGTCGGCCAAGTTGCCGCGCAATCTGGGCGATTCGGATGACCAATAGGTTCGATCTTAAGCGTTAGGTCGTTTGCAGTCAGGTTCTAACGACGGCCAGAGAATAAAACGCCGGGCGTAATGCCCGGCGTTTCCTATTGGGGCAGGGGTTCCTGTGAGCCGGTCGCCAGGCAGGCGCGGATTTCGCTGGTCAGCGCGCCGGCTTGGGGCCAGGTCAGCATCTCCAGCGTGCGCGGACGGGGCAGGTCAACCAAGATGGCGCCCTGCAATTTCCCGGGCTGCCCACTCAGAACCAGCACACGATCGGCGAGGAAGACGGCCTCCTGAATGCTGTGCGTGATCATCAGCGCAGTCTGCTTGCGGTCCCGGCAGAGGCGCAGGAGCTCCTGGTTGAGACGCTCGCGTGTCAGCGCGTCGAGCGCGCCGAACGGCTCGTCCAGCAGGAGCAGCGCCGGACTCTGCAACAGCGCGCGCGTGAGCGTAACACGCTGGGCCATGCCGCCGGAGAGTTGAGAGGGGTAGGCGTCGGCGAAAGCTTCCAGCCCCATCAGGGCAAGCGCCGCGCTGGCCCGCTCCCGGTCCTGCCTGTCGAGCCGCTTCTGCAGTTCCAGCGGGAGCAGGACGTTTTCCAGGGCTGTGCGCCACGGCATCAGATTCGTGTTCTGGAAGACGAACCCGATCTGCGGCTGCGGCCCGCGCACGGGGATGCCTTTGAACAGCACCTCGCCCGCCGTAGGCGTCAACAGACCGCCAAGAATGCGCAGGAGCGTCGACTTGCCGCTGCCGCTATTGCCGACCACGCAGACAAACTCATGTTCCTGAAGGGAAAAGGAGACCTCTGCCAGCGCCGGCATGACGCGGTTGCGGCGGGGGTAGTTGTGGCTGACGTTCTGCGCCTGCAGTAGAGGATCTGTCATCGATTGTCAGGGACGGAGCTGCCGGCGGCCGGTCGCGAAAGGCCGGCCGCTGGCCAAGTCACCGTTGGTAAACTCACTGTATGAATTCGTTGGTGTACATCTCTTCCGGCTGGACGAGCCGGTCCACAAAACCGATACGCAGCAGAAGCTCGGCCACCGTCTGCCATTCGGCGTCGGTGGTGGCGCCGGGCTCACCTTGCGGCCGCGGCTGCCAGAAAGGAAGTGACGCGTCGAACACCAGCCGGTTGGCGGACTCGTTTTCTCCCCCCGCCTCCGGCACAAAGTTCAATGCGATTGCGAAGGACTCGTCCGGGTTGGCGAGGGTGTAGGCGACCGACTCCTGCAGGGCGCGCACCATGGCCTCGACCAGCTGCGGCTCTTCCTGCAGTGTCCGTTCGTTGGTGACAAGCCCGTTGGCGGGGATCTGCAGGTACTGATCAAGGGGGATCTGGACGGTTTCGATACCGGCGTTGCCGAGCACGACAGGGCCGTTGACGGCGTAGTCGACCGCAGCGTCCACCAGGTCCTCGCTCACGGCCGAGGCCTGGGTGAAGCCGATGCTCTCCATCTGGATGTCGGCTTCGGTCAGCCCGGCCACATCAAGGAGGGCCCGCAGCGCGACGTAGGTGGCGCCGAAGGGACCCGGTACGCCGACGGTGCGGCCGGCGAGATCGGCCGGTTCGTGGATGCCGGCGCCGGTCTTGGCAAAAACTGTGACCGGATAGCTGGTATACCAGTTCAGAACGTACCTGACCGGCAACTCCTGTGCGCGTCCAAGCACGAGCTGGTCGCCGCTGGCGATCATGAACTGCATCTCGTCGGTCGCGACCAGCTTCAGGTAGTCGTTTTCGAAGCCGTAATCCATCGAAAGTTCGACACCTCTCTCGGCGAAAAAGCCTTTCTCGATGCCGACATAGAAGGGGGCGAACTGGACATTGGGGATAAAGCCGACACCCAACGTGACCGGGCGCAGGCTCTGCGGCTCGGCAGGCGCGGCCGGCGAAATGGGCGCGCACGCGGCCGCGGCGACAATCATGAGCGGCAATAGAAAAAGCTTCAGCAGGTGGGACGAGCCCACAGGACTCCCCGCTGCTGGGCGGAGCAGGGCGGAGTTCGCCCGCGCGGTAAGATGACGGTCAGTGTAAAATTTCATTCGTTCCTCTGAATATCTGAAGACTAGGGTCTTTCTCATACAGGGCGCGCCTTTCAATCGCTGTCCTTCAGGCCGAGCTGTCTCCAGCGCAGCAGGTAGCTTTCGAGCAGCGTCACACTCCAATACATTGCCTGAGCGAGCAGCACGATCATGAGCACGGCGACGAAGATCATGGGCGTGTCCAGTACGCCCCGGCCCAGGTTAATGAGGAATCCCAGCCCAACGTCGGCGCCGACGAACTCGCCCACGACCGCGCCGACGACGGCTAGAATGACACTCAGCTTGAGGCCGCCGAAGATGACGGGCAGGGCGGCGGGCAGCTCCAGCTTCAGGAAGAGCTGACGGCGGCCGGCGCGCAGCGAGCGCATCAGCTCGCGCAGGCCCGGGTCTACGTTGCGGATGCCGATGATTGTGCTGACCAGGGTCGGGAAGAAGACCATGATGGTTGTGATGAGCACTTTGCTCAGCAGGCCGCTGCCGAACCAGATGACCAGGAGCGGGGCGATGGCGACAACCGGGATGGTCTGGCTGGCGACGAGATAAGGGGAAAGGATGCGGTCAAGGGTACGGCTGCGTCCGAGCCAGTAACCCAGGATGAAGGCCAGGGTGAGGCCGATCAGAAGACCGGCGCCGACCTCGGTGACGGTGGCCTTGGCGTGGCGCAGCAGTGAGCCGTCGGCGGCCATCGCCAGCGCTTTCTGCAGTACATGACCGGGTCGGGGCAGGATAAAGACGGGATAGTCCTGCCAGCGGACAAGCGCCTCCCACAGCAGCAGCGCCCCGCCCAGCACGAACGGAAAGGCGGCGAGAGCAGAATGCCGCGCCACCCAGTCGCCGACACGGCCGGACTTGCGCTGGCGCTGCGACGCCGGCTGTTCGACTGCGGGCGGCATTCCCTGGTCTGTGCCTTCATCGGCCGGCGCGCCGGGGAAGAGAATTGAACTGTCCTTCATCGTCCTGCTTTGCCTTGAAAATCAAATGACCCGAAGCGGATGATTGCTTCGGGTCCCTTGCGCGGTGCAGCCACCGAGCTCCCGGTGTGCGCCGGGAACTGCCATCCGCAACGGCTGGCGTACGCGTACGGCTCGCGGAACGCGAGCCCTCTACACAAAACGGCCCGAGATACGGATACGTACCCCGGGCGTTGCGCGCAGCAGCCGCTGCGAATAACTAAAGAAAACGGGAACAATACACGCAATGGCATTGCCCTCGCTCTTTGCACCTTCTCCCATCCGGACTATACCGTCGGCGTCGGAATCTCACCGAACTCTGCCTTGCGGCTCACGGGCTTACCAGAGTTAGTCGCTACCCATTTCGTTGAGTGTGCAGCGCGTCAGTCTGGCTCACCGCCGGTCGGGAATTGGGCCTGTGCGGCCCTCACCCTGCCCCGAAGGTAGGTTATGCGGTTGTTGGAGTCATTATGGCAGAACGTTGCGGCGCGCGTCAAACTGCAGTTGTTTGTGGTCAGTTGTTAGAGACGGGACGAACTGTGAGGCGCCATTTGCAGGCCGAGATGTTCCAATTCTGCAAGATTGTGGGGGGTAGGCGGGTCAGGCGTCGGCTGTGGGGAGGGCGACCGCGGCAGCCTGCTCCCGTGCGTCGGGGGCGTCGTCCGCTTGGGGCGTGTCGTCGATTTCGCGCAGGTGGGGGAAGAGGATGACCTCGCGGATCGTGTCGCGGTCCGTGAGCAGCATAGTAAGTCGGTCGATGCCCATGCCGAAACCGCCGGTGGGCGGCATGCCATAGCTGAGCGCTTCGACGTAATCGATATCGACCGGGTGCGCCTCTTCGTCGCCTTGTTGCGCGCGGTAGTTTTCGTCGAGGAAGCGCTGCAGCTGGTCGATGGGATCGTTGAGCTCGGTGAAGGCGTTGCAAAGCTCCATGCCGGCGGCGAAGCCTTCAAAACGCTCGACCAGGCGCTCATTCTCCGGCATCCCTTTGGCCAGCGGGCTGACTTCGCGCGGGTAGTCGACCAGAAAAGTGGGCTGAATCAGCTTGGGTTCGCAAAATTTGGAGAGCAGCTGGTCCACCAGCTGACCCCAGTTGTCTTCGCCGGCGGCGTCGATGCCGCGGCTGCGCATCTCGGCACGGAGGCTGCCTGCATCGGTGAACTGTTCGTAGTCGATGCCGGATGCGTCGAGGATGGCCTGGCGGAGGGGGAGGCGCGGCCAGGGCGGTGTAAAATCGATGGTGTGCTCCTGCCAGGTGACAACGGGGCTGCCGGTCACCTGTTCGGCGGTGAAGGCGACCATCTCCTCAGTGCGCCGCATGACATCTTCGTAGTCGACGTAGGCCTCGTAGAACTCCAACTGGGTAAATTCCGGATTGTGCTTAAAGCTGACGCCTTCATTGCGGAAGTCGCGTCCGATCTCGTAGACGGCGGGAAAGCCGCCGACGATCAGCCGCTTCAGGTAGAGCTCGAAGCTGATGCGCAGATATAGATCCTGGTGGAGCTGGTTATGGTGTGTGACGAAGGGTTGTGCGGCGGCGCCGCCGTAGAGCGGTTGCAGGATCGGCGTCTCGACTTCGAGGAAGCCGGCGTCGTCGAGGTAGGTACGCAGGGCGCGTACGACCACAGCCCGGTCGCGGAACAAGGCGCGTGCATCTTCGTTGGCCAGTAGGTCCACATAGCGACGCCGGTAGCGAACTTCCGGATCGCGCACTCCGTGCCATTTGTCCGGCATCGGTTTGAGGGCTTTGGCCAGAAAGGTGATCTCCTGGACAGTGATGCTCAGCTCGCCGCTGCGGGTGACGGAGAGTGGGCCGCTGGCGCTGATGAAGTCGCCGAGGTCGATGAGCCGTTTCCAGACTTCGTTGTACCAGCCGTCGGGTAGGCTGTCGCGCTGGACGAAGAGCTGGATCTGTGCGCTGCCATCGTCCAGGTCGGCGAAGCTGACCTTGCCCATCACGCGGATGCGCTTGAGTCGGCCGGCGACGGACACGGCCGGCTGTTCCTCGGCGCTGTCGTCATAAAGGGCGCGGGCTGCGGCAATCGTATGGGAGCGGTTAACGCGCGCCGGATAGGGGTCGATCCCCCGTGCGCGCAGGGCATCCAGCTTCTGCAGGCGACTCTGTTCCTGATCGCTCAGGTTTTCCGGGGCGAACAGTTCGCTGGCGTCTCTCACAGTACCTGTTCCTATGCCTGTTTCTGGCAAGTCGGCCGGGGAGGCTGCAGGCTTACGGGCAGAGGGGGCTCGCTATTCGACGCGGACGATCTCGAACTCGATTTCGCCCGCCGGAGCATCGACGCGGACGACGTCTCCTGCCGTGCGGCCAATCAGCGCCTTGCCAATAGGGCTCTCGTTGCTGATACGCCCATTGCTCGGATCGGTTTCGGTCGAGCCGACGATGGTGTAGACCTCTTCGTCGTCGTAGCCGTTTTCTTTGACGACAACACTACGGCCCAGGGCGACCTGGTCATCGGGCGTCTGGGTATCGTCGATTATCTGGGCGTTGTGGATCTTGACCTCGAGTTCCCGAATGCGTCCTTCGACAAAGGCTTGCGCGTTTTTGGCTTCATCATAGCCGGCATTTTCTCTCAGATCGCCTTCGGCCTTGGCTTCCGCGATCTGCTGGGCGATCTGTTGCCGCCTTTCACCGACCAGATAGTCCAGCTCCTCTTGCAGAGCATCGAGGCCGCTTTGAGTCAGATAGACAGGACTTTCGCTCATAGTTCTTACTCGCTGGCTGTGGGGGAATATCCTTCACACAAATAGAGAGGACGCGGTCAAGGGCGTGTGATTCTGCCGCCCTCAGCAGCGACCTCTGGAAAGTAAACGCCGACCCGGATCGTCAGGTCGGCTCTCAATCTGTTAGGATTATACCCGAATTTTGGGTAAATGCAAACTAGTGGACAGTTGTTGTACAGTTCAAAGAGGGAGTGCGTTTCAGAACTCTTCGGAGGAAATCCTCTGGGATCCGCGGCCTGCTTCTGCGAAAAGCCCCGAAATTGGGACACTCCCGATTCCGAGTGGTGGAGTATCTGTCCACCAATCGATCTTGTCACGAGACCGTATGAACTTTGATGCTTTCGCTCGTTTTTACGACGGCGATTACCGCGACTACAGGGATGACATTCCGCTCGTCTTGAAGACCGCGCGCGCGGCCGGCCGCGACGCGCTGGAGCTTGGCTGCGGGACCGGTCGCGTGCTGCTTCCCCTGGCGGACGGCGGCTGTCAGGTCATCGGACTTGACACGAGCATGGCGCTGCTGGCGATCGCCCGCCGCAAGCTGGCGAAGCACGGCTATGCGTCCGAAACAGGGGTAGACGGCCCGGCGCCGGTCAGATTGGTGCAGGCGGATATGACCAATTTTCAGCTGGCGGAGAGGGAGATTGACTTCGCCTTTGTGGTCAGCAATACGCTGATGCACGTGACGACCCAGGCCGAGCAGCTGAAGGCGCTGCAGTGCGCACACCGCCATCTGCGCGTGGGCGGTCTGCTGCTGATCGACCTGTTCAACCCGGACGTAGCCTATCTGGAGGCGATATCGGGCAACCAGGAGCTGGCGGACTGGTGGGATGACGAGGAAAGCGGCGCGCAGGTGTTGAAGTGGTCGACCCGCTATCTGGACGCGGCCCGGCAGCTACAGGAAACGGTCTTTGTGTACGAGGAGATTTTTCCGGACGGGCGCAACGAGCAGACGCGGCTCGCTTTTCCGTTGCGCTTCTGGTGGCCCGACGAGGGCGCTATGCTCCTGGAAAGGGCAGGGTTTGCGTTGGATGAACTGTACGGGGACTTCGACGGCAGCCCCTATCGATCTGACAGTGAGCGCCTGATTTTCATCGCGAGGAAAAAGCCAGCGGCTCGCGGCGTTGCAGGCCGCGAGCCGCTGTAGGGGTTAACATTCGCTATAGCCGCAGACATGGCACTTGCGGCAGCCTTCGACATTGAGGAAGGTCGCTTCGCCGCAGTCCGGGCAGAGATCGCCGATGGGTAGCGCCAGCTGTTCGCCGGCCACGGACTCCTTGTTTTCCGGCAACTCGCTGAGGTGATCGGAAAGGACCTGGGCCACGCCATCCGGCAGACTCCGCACGCGTCCGACTCCGAAGCCCAATGGGCGCCCGCCGCCGATTCCTGCCAACTCATCGATCACCCAGCGCAGACGTTCAGAGGGTGGCAGGGCAGAGGGCATACGCAGCGCCAGGCTGATCAGTCGGCCGATCGATTCGCTGACCGCGGTGACGTCGCTGCCGGCCTTGCCGATATTGAGAAAGACCTCGAACGGCTCGTGGTTCTCGTCGCTATTGATTGTGATGTAAGCAGTGCCCAGGGGCGTCTCTTTGCGATAACTGTTTCCCTGCAGCAGATAGGGGCGCGGCCGCTTGGTGAAGACGGCAGGATACTCATCCTGTGAAAGCGCTGAAATAGGTTGGGCGCCGTTGGCTGACGGAACGCTGTGCAGCTGTTCAGGATGCTCTCCCTTCCTGTCCTTGACCGCCTTCGTCTCCAACACCACCTCTTGACGGCTCCCGGTGACGTAGACCGTGAGCCCCTTGCAACCCAACTCCCACGCTTGCATGTAGGCCTGCGCCACATCTTCCTCGGTTGCGCTTTCAGGGAAGTTGCAAGTCTTGCTGATGCTATTGTCGATAAAGGCCTGGATAGCGGCCTGCATCTTGACGTGCTGCTCGGCGGTGATGTCGCTGCTGACGACAAAGGTGTTGCGGAAATCCTGTGACAGCTCTTCGACCTCCTGGCAGGAGCCCGTCTCCGCGACCCGCCGCCGGATTACGTCGGCCTGCTCGTCGTTGAGATCCAAGAGTTTGAGGGCTTCCTCGAAGAGGGGGCTGGTATAGGGCAGTTCGACATCGTCGTCCCCGTCCTTGAAGTGGCGGATATACCCCAGGGCGAAGACCGGTTCACAGCCGTAGCCCTCACAGCCGCTGACCGTAGCGATCGTGCCGGTGGGGGCTACGGTTGTCTGGGCAGCGTTGCGGATCCCATGTTGGCGAATGCCTTCGGTGATCTTCTCCCAATGCAACGCGGGCCGGCCCCAATTGCGGCGATACGGGGCGAGGGCCCGCGGCGGCTTCCATCGCATCCCGCCGAGCTGGTCGGCGTCATAGATGCTGCCGGCGTAGGCGAGGAAAGGCTGACGCTCTGCGGCCAAGTCTATGCTCATCTGCATGCAGTGGAAGCGCACGAACTCCATCACCTGCGCGGCAAACTCCTGCCCCTCTTCGCTGCCGTAGCGAATGCCCAACTTGTACATCAGGTCGCCGAGGCCCATGATACCGAGCCCGATCCGACGCGCCTTGAGCGCCGCCTCTTTCACCACCGGTACTGCCGGCAGATAGGTGTTGGCGCTAACCACGTTGTCGAGGAAGTGGGTGCTTTCGCGCACGGTCTTGCGCAGGGCATCCCAGTCGACCGCATTTGTGCCGGCGCTGTCGGTTGTGACGTGCGAGCTGAGGTTGATCGAACCGAGGCAGCAGTTCTCATACGGCCCGAGCCACTGTTCACCGCACGGGTTGGTCGCCTCCAGATCGTAGAGGTGGGGGACTGGGTTGCTGCGGTTGGCGGCGTCGATAAAGAGCGCGCCGGGTTCGCCGTTATGGTGGGCGTACTTGATGATGGTCGCGAACAGGTCGCGCGCCCTGACTGTCCTGGATACAGAGCCGTCGCGGGGGTTACGCAGGTCGAAATCGCCGTCTTCCTTCACGGCCTGCATGAACTCGTCGGTGATGGCGACGGAGATGTTGAAATTGGTGATTGCGCCCTCTTCGGCCTTGCAGCGGATGAACTCTTCAATATCGGGGTGGTCGACCCGCAGGACACCCATATTGGCGCCGCGGCGGGTTCCGCCCTGGGCGATTTCGCCGAAGGCCTGATCATAGACGCGCAGGAAGCCCACCGGCCCGGTTGCGCGGCCGGCCGATGTGTGGACGATATCCTTTTGCGGACGCAGGCGGCTGAAGCTGAAGCCGTTGCCGCCGCCGGTCTGTTGGATGAGCGCCGCGACCCGCAGTGTGCTGAAGATGCCGTCATCGGCGCGGCCCATATCGTCCTCGATGGGCAGCACGAAGCAGGCGGCCAGCTGACCGAGGGGTGTGCCCGCGCCTGTAAAGGTGGGGCTGTTGGGGAAAAAGCGCAGATCAGTGAGCAGATCGTAGAAGGTTTTAGTAGTTGCTTCGACGTCGCCGCCGTGCTCCTCTTCCACCGCCGCGATATGCCTGGCGACGCGATAGAACATGCCGGCAGGCGTCTCCAGGAGCTTTCCTTCGACATCCCGACGCAGATAGCGGCGCTCCAGTACTTTCAAGCTATTTTCGCTTAGCTGGATAGCGCTGTCGTCCACGTACGCTGGCCCGGAGACTCTCTGTTTCTCTCCCTTCACGACTTCGAAGGTCGTGAAAGCCTCCTGTGCTTTGGCGCCATTACGGGTGACGGTGGATTCGAGGGCAGACATCGGGATGCTCCTTAGAAAAAGGTGTTAAAGAAAGGGGTGATAATCGGGAATGAACTCGTGCCAGAGAAAAGTAGGACGTCAGGAAGCAGCTCTTTGTTCTTATATTAGAACGAATGATCCATAAAGTCAAACAGCAATTCTGTGGCCGGATTGGTCAGTTCATACGTCTTGGAAAGACGGGCCAGCAAATTGCCCGCCAAGTTTCGTCCAAACCGGGTCGCTGGGACCCGCGTGTTTGAAAGTGCCAGCCTACCCCTTCTACAGCGCACCGAAAGAGAGTTCGGGCGCAAGGATTCCTACAGGGCCTACGTCGAGAGGGGCGTCTTATTCAGATCGCAGACGGTCTCTTACGGCGGTTCGAACCGCCCGCTGGCGTCACCATTCAGTTCGCTGCGTCCCATCAGCCGGTCGACTTCGGACCGGACCTCACTCAGATCGTTGAAATCGAGGTAGACGCTGGCAAATCGGATATAGGCCACCTGATCGACATCGGCCAGCTGGTCCAGCACGAGATTGCCAATCATCTCACTTGTGACCTCTGCGCGCCCCAGGCGTTGAATTTGGTCCTCGACGTAGTTGGCAATGCTCTGCATACGCTCGCTGCTGACGGGCCGTTTGACAGAGGCGATGCGGATGCCGGCAAGCAGTTTTTGAGAATCGAAGGGTTCACGGTGCCCGTCCCGTTTGGATACGAGCAGGCTGGGCGCAACATGCTCATAAGTAGTGAAGCGCTGCTCGCAATCCAGGCATTTGCGGCGGCGGCGGACCGACTCTCCTCTGTCCCGTGTATCGATTACCTGGTGTTTGCCATGTCCGCAATGGGGGCATTGCATGATCCGTCTCTCGATCAGTCGGCGTGGCGGTCTTGGGAGCGCGGTTTCCCCAGTTCAATTCAGTTCAGACGGGTCAAGTTCGGCGCCCCTCGACGACTTCGCAAGTTTGGATTTGGTTCGGGGAACAACCTACATACTGTATCACACATCATCAGGCGACACAATATGTAGTATAACGAGCTTGCGTGCTTATTTCAGGACGTCAGTATAGATATATCACAATCCGGGGCGGCGCGCAAACGGAATTTCGGACAAACGACAGTTGAATTGCGTGCCTGTACGCACGGCCTTGCTGCAGCGAATGGGGCCTGAAGAGGGGCCGACGGGGGCAGTTCGTCCGTGCAGTCTTACCCGCGCGCGAGACAAAAAAAGAGAGCCGCGGCATCGCCGGGCTCTCTGGATATCTTTTTGTAAGTATTCTTTGCTATGGGGCGCTACTGGCCGTTGTTGTTCTTGGCGCGCCGCAGAAATGCCGGAATGTCCAGGTCTTCCCGGTCGAAGGAACGAACGGGGAAGTCGATTGGCTCCTTGGGTTTCGGCTGCTGCTGCTGCGACGGGGCAGGTTGGTTCGGTGGTGGTTGGGCTACGCCGGGCTGCCGGACGCTGCCCGCGGCAGGCTGCCGGGTTGAAGCGGGCGGCTGTTCGGGACGGCGGCCCTTGTCAAAGCCGGTGGCGATGACGGTCATGTGGAGCTCGTCCTTCATACTTTCGTCGATAACGGCGCCGAAGATGATATTCGCTTCGGGATGGGCATTGGCCCGGATCATTTCGGCGGCCTCATTGACCTCGAACAGGCTCAAGTCGTCGCCGCCCTTGACATTGAAGAGAATGCCCTGGGCGCCTTCAATCGACACATCCAGCAACGAGCTGTGAATGGCCTGTTGGGCAGCTTCCTGGGCACGGTTTTCGCCGCTGGCGCGGCCAATGGACATCAGAGCCGCGCCGCCGTCGAGCATGATGGAACGCACGTCGGCGAAGTCCAGGTTGATCAGACCGGGCACGGTAATCAGTTCACTGATGCCCTGGATGCCCTGCCGCAGAACATCGTCGGCGACGATGAATGATTCTCGGATGGCAGTGGTCTTGTCCAGGATATGCAGGAGCCGGTCATTGGGGACGGTGATCAGTGTATCGACAGATTCTCGCAGACGGCCCATCGTGCTTTCGGCAATGCGGCGGCGCTGCGTGCCTTCAAAGGTGAACGGTTTCGTGACGACGCCGATTGTCAGCGCACCGGATTCACGCGCGATCGAGGAGATGACAGGAGCCGCGCCGGAACCCGTACCGCCGCCCAGACCGGCGGTCACGAAAACCATATCAGCGCCTTCAAACAACTGCTCGATTTCTTCGCGGCTCTCCTCGGCTGCCCGTAGGCCGATCTCAGGCTTTCCACCCGACCCCAGCCCTCTGGTCAATTTGTCTCCAATCCGAAGACGCTGCGGCGCGTTGGAGAGCATCAAGGCCTGCGCATCAGTATTGACGGAGATAAACTCCACGCCTTGTACGTCTGCCTCGATCATGCGGTTGACCGCATTTTGTCCGCCGCCACCAACGCCGACAACCTTAATCTGGGCAAAGTTGTCTACAAATTGTGAGGCGCTACTCCGTCTCGTCATAGATTGATCTCCTTTAACCGCTGGGCAGACATTCTCCGGTTCGATTTCTGGTAAACACACTTCCCGTGGCGATACCAAAAGCCGCGTTCTCACCGCTGTATCAGAATTGTTCCATCGTACTACACCTGAAATCGAATGCAAAGTCTCTGAATTGGGGGGGACTCCGCGAAAGGACCTGAATAGGACGCTGTTTCAGGCCGATTTCAGGACAAATACTCTGGAATCCGGCAGGAAGCCATCTCCGGCTGTTGCCGGGCTGACTTGGGCCTGAATTGGGGTTTATTCTTGACTATATGCCTACGATCCATCTACGATATACCCGCTTTGCGCCGCCAGACCCGCATAAGACGAGAAACGGCGGGCCAAAAGGGGTTCTTCACCGTCTCTTTGGCGGGGACAATCTTTGCGCGCGGCCGGTCTGTGAGCCGGCCAGACACCGTTGAACCTGTTCTCTGCAACTTACCTACGATCCATCTACGCCAGCAGCTGGTTGCCGCGCTGCCCGCGCGCAAAGGCTACAGGGCACCGCGATATTTGAAAGTTATTCCTGTCGATCCCGGGGAGGCCGCATGGCGGTTGCGGCGGGCGGTTAGACCTGGTTGTCTACAAACCTGGGGTGTGGCAGAGCGCACGGGTGGAGAGGTTTCCTCAATCAGGCAGCAGGCTCCTGAGCCAGCCTCCGACCTTGTCCAGAATCTGCCCGTTTTCCGGGATCATTCGCTGCATGGGGTAGTGGATTGCGCGGGCGTCTTCGTAGAGCGCCCAGAGCAGGAGGCCGGCAGCGGTTGCGAAAGCCGGAGATTGCAGCTCTCTGCTCAATCCATGCACGGCGGGATGATCGACGGGGCTGCCGATACGTACCGGCATTCGCAAGATTCTGCGGAACAGATCGACTGCACCGGGGAGCTGGCTGGCGCCGCCCGTGAGGACAAGCCCTGCCGGCACCATGTGCCCGTAGCTGCTCTTGGCAATCCGGCTCTGGATGAGTTCGGCGGTCTCTTCGGCCCGCGCCTGCAGGATCTGGCTGATAAAGCGCCGGCTGAAAGTGCGCTCCGGTTTGTCGCCGAACACGGTTGCCCAGACCTGTTCGTCTTCGGCAATCCGTTCCGGTTGCAGGTGGCCGTAGCGAAGTTTCAACTCTTCTGCCACTTCGAACGGAGCGCGCAACCCGATAGCCACATCATTGGTCATGTGGCTTCCACCGACGTCCAGCACTTCGGTGTGCCAAAGACCGTTGCCGCGAAAGAGAGCCAGATCTGTAGTGCCTCCCCCCAGGTCGGCCATGACGACGCCCATCTGCCTCTCTTCTGCGGTCAGCACGGCCTCGCCGCTGGCCAGGGGTTCCAGGACCAGTTCGTCGATGTCGATGCCATGGGCCAGTACACACTGGGCGAGATTGTTGATGGCGTTTATGGTGCCGGTGACGATATGGGCGTCGACTTCCAGGCGGCTGCCGAGAATACCCAGGGGCTGCTGGATATTCTCCTGCTCGTCCACCTTCCAGTGGCGGGCGATCACGTGGATGATCTGCCTGTTGGAGGCTATCTGAACGGCGCGTGCAGCCTCCAGCGCTCGCTGCATATCGTTGCCCGTGACGCCATGACGTCCGTCGATCGGGCTGATGCCGGCGCTGTTGGAGGTGGCAATGTGGTTGCCGGCAATGCCCAGATAGCAGCTGGTGATCTGTCTACCGGATTCCTGCTCGGCCGTCTCCAGCGCCTCGCCGATGGCGGTGGTCACCTCCGGCACATCCATGACTACGCCGCGGCGCAATCCTCTGCTCGGTGTGACACCACCGCCCAGAACTCTGACGGCGAGATTACCCAGACTGTCATGGATGACAGTGCCCACCAGAGCACAAATTTTTGTGGTGCCTACGTCAACCGCAGCGATAATCTCTCTGGTCACTGAAGATTTCTCTAACTGATCGTTTCTCTATAGATAATGGCGTCGTATCAACAACTACTGTTCATCCGACTCGTCGTCGTACCGGCGGGTGAAGGAACGGTTCGGCACCGAAACATTGAGGGTGATAGCTTCGTCTCCGGCTGCTTCCAATTGCGGTTTTATACTTTGCAGGACCGTCCATTTTTCTTCGAATTTGTAGCCGTCTCCCCAGTGGACCCAAGCCTGAGTATGGGGAAGACTGAAATTCAGACCGTAACGAGAATTGTACCAGAACTCACTAACGATGGAAAGACGATTTGACAGAATCATGGCAGAGGTAAGGATCCGTTTATCGATCTGAAGGGTGCCTTCCACATTTGCAATCCGCGCCTCCGCCGAGGGGTCGATGATCCGCATCGCCGGCTGTATGTCCAGTTCCCGGGGCGTCAAGGCAACGCCGTCCTCCAGCAGCCAGTACTCCTGCTGCTCGGTAGCCCAGAGAGCCACGGGACGCACCTCCTGAACGCTGATTTCGATCTGCCCGGGCCAGCGGATTTTCGCGTCTGCAGCGGTGATATACGGATGCGCCATTACCTGTTCTTCGATCTTTTCGGGATCCAGCCAGAAGATACTCCAGCTGTCAATATCGCAGGCAGCGAAGAGTTCGTCATCGGAAAGATATTGCGCTCCTTCAAAACGCACATTTTCACGATAGATGTAGAAGCTTTCGCTGGTGTACAGCCAGTACAGAGCGGCCGCGACCGCAGCCAGCAGCAGCAGACTGACCGTTTTGCTTGGGGCCAGACCGGAAAAGCCGGGAAAGAGGGTTGCCTGCGTGCCAGCGGGAACGGGGAGCGATGAAGTCTTCCCCTTTGCGCTCCCTTTGGAGCCCGGCCGCAACCGGCCGCTTCGCAGGACAAAGGCTTGCATCGAACGCAGTGCCGAGGAAAAGCGGCGGCGCGTTTGCGCGTGCCGCCGCCGCCGCACTCGTTTGGAAGACACGGCCTTCTGCGCTGCGCGCGATCCCCGTTTCTGTTTGCGCCCTGAATTGAAGGCAGTTTGCATTTTACTGATCAGATTGTACTTCTCTACAAGTCGCCCGCGCCTTTCAACCGCTGCCGCAGACGCCTTGCGTTTGTGTCAATAGAGCCCGTCTAGCGATGAATCCGGTTCTGCTGGCGGTCCGCGTGCCGTTCGAGGGCCATATCGACCAGGCTGCCGACCAGTTCGGTCAGGGGAACGCCGCTGGCTTCCCAAAGCTTCGGGTACATGCTGCTGGCCGTAAAGCCGGGCATGGTATTCAACTCGTTGAGATATAGCTGCCCGCCGGCGCCTAACAGAAAGTCTGCCCGCGCAAGGCCGGCTCCGTCAAGCGCCTGGAAGGCGCGAACGGACAGCAGACGGATTTCGTCTGCCAGGCTGGAGGAAATGTCCGCCGGAATCAACAGCCGGCTGCCCTTGTCCAGGTACTTGGCCTCGTAGTCGTAAAACTCATTGGCGGGAACCACCTCGCCAACTATACTCGCCCGGGGCTCATCATTGCCGAGGACGCTGACCTCCAGCTCGCGGGCATCGTGCACTCCTTCCTCGACCAGCACTTTGCGGTCGTAGCGGCAGGCCAGCCCGATGGCACGCGACAACTCCGCCCGGTCCCTGACTTTGCTGATGCCAACGCTGCTGCCGAGATTGGCCGGCTTCACGAAGAGTGGATAGGCCAAGGCGGACTCGAGCTCGTCCAGTATCTTCTCACGCCGGTCTTTCTGCGGATCGGGATCCGATTCCTGGCCCTCCGTCCAGTTTCGGCGCAGCAGTGTGCGGTAGGCGACCTGGGGGATGCCGGCGGCGGCAAAGAGCGCCTTCGCGGAAATTTTATCCATCGCGACCGCGCTGGCGAGGACGCCGCAGCCTACATAGGGCATTTCGAGCATCTCGAGCAGCCCTTGCACGGTCCCGTCCTCACCGTAGGGGCCGTGGAGCACAGGAAAGATCAGGTCCACCGCCGGCAGCCGCTCGCTATGCTGCAGAAGCGGGGGCTGGGTCGAGCGGGGCGCGAGAAGGGCGGAGTCCGTCTCCTCTATCTTGCCGTGACCGTTCCCTCTCCCCTTGCCGCTGGTCAGCTGCGCCAGCGGGTCGGCGCCGGTGAGCCATTCACCGGTCTTGGTAATGCCGAGCCGAACCGTTTCGTAGCCGGCCTCGTCCAGGGCGCGGATGACCGTCTGCGCGCTGAGCAGGGAGATTTCGTGCTCGCCACTCTTGCCGCCAAAAAGGACACCGACCCGTACTGGATTGCACGCCATAAGAGTCACCATTCCCCGATTTTCTGAAGTTCCGGCTGCAGCTCTACGCCGCTTCGCCGGGCCACTGCCGTCTGAATATGTTCGATCATCGCCATGACCCCGGCAGCAGTCGCCGCGCCCACGCCGCCGGGGTTGATGAGAAAGTTGGCGTGCGTACTGCTGACCTCAACGCCGCCGAGACTGAACCCCTTCAGCCCGGCCTCCTCGATCAGGCGCCCGGCAAAGTCGCCTGGCGGGTTGACGAATGTGCTGCCCAGTGAGGGCTCCACCGGCTGTGTGCTGCGTCTATGGCCCAGGAACGACTGCGCGGCGGCGCGAATCGTATCCCGGTCGCCGGTTTGCAGCCGGAAGTTGGCGCTCAAGAGGACGGGTCCGAAGCCTGCGTCGGCAGTCCCCTCCCGTTTCAAGCTACTTTGACGGTAAGCGTAGGCGAGATCCTCGACGCGGTAGACCTGGATATCGCCGTTGTCGTCGAGCAGCAGAACGTCCCACAGCGAGTCCTTCACTTCCCCGCCGTGTGCGCCGGCGTTGTTGACAACGGCCCCGCCAACGGACCCGGGCACACTCACCGCCCACTCGAGGCCGGTCAACCCGGCGTTGATGGCGGTACGGGCCGCGCCGGCCATGAGCGCACCGCTCTCGGCGTAGAGGAAGGGACGCGTGTCTTTGGGGTAATCGCAGCAGGGGGCGTCCTGCACCTGCACTGCATTGCAGCGGTTATGGATCACCAGCCCGCGCACGCCGCGGTCGCTGATCAGCACATTGCTGCCGCCTCCTAAAATCAGGTATGGCAGATCGTTCGCCCTGGCCCAGCGCGTCAGCTTCAGCAGATCATGCGTGTCTGAGACAACCGCGAAATAGTCGGCAGGTCCGCCAATTTTGATCGTGGTGAGGCTCGCGAGCGGGTGGTCCTGCCGCATCTCTACGCCGAGGGCCTCGACCTGATCGAGAGCGGAGGCGCCGATTCCTCTTTTTTGGCGGGCCGGAGCCGCTGCTGGTGCCATGATGTCGAGTACAAACACTTCGTGATCAGTTTCCTCGTAAGGTGCAAAGCTGTCGTAGCAGCCGGTCGAAATCAAACGCCGCGAAACTGCTGGTGTCGAATTGAAATACGGGCCCGTCCAAATCCAGAGAACGGTTGCGCCGTTCCAACTCGACCGTGTCGTACTGGCCCATCCGCAGTCGGTCCACGTGCCCAGGGTGTCGTTCGCCGTTGTCCACCCGCCGGGCATTGCGTTGACGCAGCAGGTCGGGCCGTGCGGATAGAATCACCTGCGCCGGTTGGAAAGGGTGGCGCGCCTGCAATGACTGGAAGCGCGGGTTGGCCCAGTCTGGATCAAAGGGCGTTTCTACAATTAGCGAGCAGCGGGCCTCCAGCAAGCGTTCGATCAACAGATAGACCAGCTCATAGGTTGCCGCGCCCAGCCGCTCCGACCACTCCACCGTCGACCAGCCCAGCGTCTCGAAAAGCGACTCCTTGAGATCGTCGCGTGCAATCAAGGGCAGTCCCAAAGCCGGGGCCAATTTGCGGGCCAGTGTCGTCTTGCCCGTGCCCGGCGCCCCGCAAACGATCAGGACTAGCGGCAGCACATTTCTCCCTTCAGCCATCGGTTTCCAGTCTCTCCAGCAGCGTCTCACCGATGCGGTGGCTTGTGCCTGCGCCCAGTGTCAGGACGACATCGCCGGCGGTTACTTCGCCGTGGAGAAGCGTGCTCGTGTCCTCGATATCACCGCTATGGCGAATCGATGGATGCGGGCTGGCGGCCGCGATCGCGGCCGCGGCCATGGCCCTGTCGCCGCTCTCTCTGGCAGCGTAGATATCGGTCACCAGGACCGTGTCGGCGTTGTCGAAGCTGGAGGCGATTTTGTGCAACAGCGCCCTGGTCCGGCTGAACGTGTGGGGCTGAAAGACGGCCCAGATGCGCCGCTCGCCGAAGCGGTTGCGGGCCGCAGCCAGGGTTGCCTCGATTTCGGTGGGGTGGTGGGCGTAATCGTCGACGACTGTAACGCCCCGCCGCGTCCCCTTTAGTTCAAAGCGCCGGCCGATGCCCGAATATTGATGCAGGCTCGCCAGGACCTGCGCCGCCGGCACACCACAGCGGCGGGCCACGGTCAACGCGGCCAAGGCATTGCGCAGGTTGTGGATGCCCGGCGCCTGCAGCTGCAGGCGTCCGAGCGACGCCCCTTCGCTCTGCACCGCGGCGGCATAGCCCCCTCCGGAGCCCACTGTCTCGCCGGCGGCCTGCACGTCGCACCCTTCACGCAACCCATACGTCAACCAGACAGGACCGTTTTCGGTTGCACGGCCTGTGCGCAGCGCCTCGGCGCCGGGGTCGTCCCCGCACGAGATCACGCATCCTTCGGCGCGCACCTGCGCCACAAACTGGCGGAAGGCGTCGACAAAGCTGGCCGGCGTCGGATAGCAGTCGGGGTGGTCCCACTCCACATTGGTCACGACCGCCACCATCGGCGTCAATCCATGGAACATGCGGTCATACTCATCGGCTTCGATCACAAACTCGGCGGCTGTCCCGGCATGGGCGTTGCCGAATCCGGGCAGGTCGGCTCCGATGATATAGCCGGCGTCGCAGCCGTTTGCTTGCAGGGTCTGCACGATCATGGCGGTTGTCGTGCTCTTGCCATGCGTGCCGGAGACTGCGATGACATCGCGGCCGGCCAGCAGCGGCGGGAGGAACAGCTCCCGTCTGACGACCGGTATCCCCAGCCTCTGCGCGGTCTGGCGTTCCGGGTTGCTTTCATCGACGGCGCTGCTGATCAGGACGACGTCCGGGCGTTCCCGGTCCGGTAGCCCGGCGAGTTCTGCGGCCGCGTCCTGGCGTCCGAAGATTTTCGCGCCGGCCGCGGCCAGCCGGCGGGTGCGTTCGCTCTCCTGCCGGTCGCTTCCGCTGACCTGTATGCCCCGTTGCAGGAGAACGTGGGCGATGGCGGAGAGGCCAGCGCCGCCTATTCCTATCAGATGCACGCGCGGCCGCGTGTCGTCCCCGCCCTTTTTGGGTCGAGGGGCGTCCAGCGCCTTTTGCAACTGGTTCTGCCAGCTGTCACCCGGCATCCCCGCCTCCGTGGCTGCGGCCGAGCCGCGCTTCAGTCGGAACGTATTCAACTCTCATCCCCGTACCCGCATCAGCAGCAGTATCGCGATGGGAATCACCCACGGCGTGGGTGAAGGCATGACATTCTGGGGCAGATAGCGCACCAGCTCGACAGCGATCGGCGACAGGTCTGGATTTATCCATCCCAGGTTTGAGAGGGGATAGCCGTAAATGTGCTGGTAATACCAGAGGCTGCCGCTGATCAGGTAGCCGTTGACTGCGCCGACGAGGCAGCTGAGAATCGCGCCCTGGGGCATCGGCCACTGCTGACCGCTGAATGTAATAACCCGCCCGGCATAGCCGGCAAAAATGATAACGACAAAGAGGACCAGGTAGAAATTGCTCAGAAACAGCTGCTGGGCGCCCACATCTTCGGTCGAAAATACCATGCGCCACACACTGTCCAGGATCGGATTGAGACGATCCTGCACATAGAGCAGCAGAAAGATGGCGACGATTATGATCATGGACCTGCCCAGTTCGCGTGCATAACCCTGGGCGAGGCCTATCATGGTGATGATGCCGGCGATAGAGCCGAAATAAACTTCGATCAGACCCATTACAGTTTCGTAGGCAGGCGTATTTCACAGATGACGGCTTGTCACATCCTGGTACAATGTGCGCTCGATCAGGTTTGGCCGCGGCGCAGTGTGCTGATCACCGCCACGAGCAGCACCGTGAGCGCAATCGCGGCCAGGATGGGCTGTTGAGGCCCTAATGCCTCCCAGAGATCGCCAAAACCGGAATGCATCATGTCGGTCACGCTTTGCAGAAGCCCCTCCATGCCCGTGCCGGGAGATGAGACCGACGTAACCCCGACCTCCGGGATGAAGTTGATCAGCCGCGGTGCAAAAGTAGGGATGTAGAACAACCCGTTGCCGATTCCGATCATCGCCGCAAGGAGACCGGATGAGCTCTGGCTGTCAGCAATCGCCTTATTGGTCAACAGGTAGGTAAATAGCAGCAACCCCGACCAGACCAGAAAGGAGATCGTGGGCGGCTGCGCATCCGAGAGCCAGTCCGAGGCTCCCAGGGTGTAGACCGGTTCGCCAATTCCCCCTGTATCCCCTGCGCGCAGCGAGGCCAGCAACCTTGCGCCAGCGCTGATGATACCGAAGACAATACCTAGCACCTGCCTGACGATATCCAGGGCCAGTCCTTGGTTATGTTGCAGCAGGAAGAAGCCGCCGACCGAAACGACCAGCACCAACAACTCCCTGAAAAGGCCGCGCCGGAAGCCGATCCAAGCAAATAGAAGAACGTAAAATGCAAATGCAACTGTGCCTGGCGTGTTTTCACTCATTTTTTATGCTTTCATCCTGGGAGGAGGGTGCCCTCTGGGCCTATCCCACCTGCATTGCAATCATTTTCAATAATCACAGTCCACAACCTCGGCGGCCGGTGAACCGTGCTATCCGTGGGCTACGAGCCGCTGAAGTTCGCGTACGATATTATCTGCGGCCTGGGGCCGGGCCAGGGCGCCAACCGCCGCCCCCATGGCGAGTCGCTGGCTTTCATCGGCCAGGAGGGTCGCAATGGTCGATTCCAGCCTTTCAGCCAGCTGTCCGTCCTCGATAATGATCGTGCCCCCGGATTCGGCCAGTTTCTGCGCATTTGGGAACTGATGGGAGCCGGCGCCGGGCAGAGGCGCGAGTACCGACGGCAGACGCGCCAGCGGAAACTCGGCCAGCACACTGGCCCCGGCGCGGGCGACCGCCAGGTCGGCGCTGGCCAGGGCCCAAGCCATCTCCTCGTGCAGATAGGGCACGGGATGGTAGCGGTAAGCCAGGGGGCAATCCCAGAGAGCCGGCCCTTCCTGTTCCAGCAGGGGCCAGTCGCGCGTTCCGATGACGTGCAGAATCTGGCAGGCGGGCAAGAGCGTAGGCGCGGCCTGCCAGACGGCCTGGTTGATACTGCGGGCGCCCTGGCTGCCGCCAAAAACCAGTAGAAGAGGCAGTCGGTCCTCCAGGTCCAGTCCCAGTTTTTGGGTCAGTTGGTGCCTGGCTCTCTGCCTGTTCTCGATCGCTTGCAAGAGTGCGGCGCGAACGGGGTAACCGGTGACAACCGCCTTTTGGCCAAAGAAGCCGGCCACCTCGGGAAAGCTGACTGCGACCCGCTGGGCCAGGCGGCTGAGCCAGCGCACTGCCAGACCAGGGGTCATGTCGGGTAGATAGATCATCACCGGCACCGAACGCATGCGACAGGCTATCGCAACGGGCGCCATGACATATCCACCGGTCGCAAAGCATGCCTGCGGACGGAAATCATCAAGAATCTGCAGAGACTGGCGTATGCCTGCCAACATTTTGGCCAGGTTACGTGAAGCCATCAAAGGATTGCGTCCTCGCAACGCGCCGCTCTGAATGTCGCGGAAGGGGATGCCAGCGTCCTGCACAAGGGGATGCTCGATGCCGGTCCGGCTCCCCAGCCACAGCAGTACCGGGTTACCCTGAGTGGTCGCGACGGTCAGAGCGTTGATTCTTAGTTGTTCGACGACGGCGAGAGCCGGATAAATGTGCCCCCCGGTTCCACCACCCGAAATTAGAAGGCGCATGGGCTGTTTGCCCTGGAGGGCCAGAGGATGCCCCGGATTTTTTTGCCCCGAAAGCGCTGGCCAGGCCCCCGCGAATCCGGTCGCCCGCCGTGGTGTGAGGGCGTGCGCCGGTTTCGCCGCGACGGTGCGCAGCGGGAGGGGGCAGACCGCGATAGCGGCTGATGTTGAGCAGTATGCCGGCAGCCCCCATTGACGTGACAAGAGAACTGCCGCCAAAGCTGACAAACGGCAATGTTACGCCGGTGGGCGGCGCGACGGCCACCGCGACGGCGATGTGAATGATGGCCTGCAGGATGATGAGTGCGGTGATACCCACCGCCAGCAAGGAGCCGAAGATATCCGACGATTCACTGGCGATGCGCAGGCCTCGATAGACAAAGAGCGTGAAGAGGAGAATCACCGCCAGCGTGCCCAGCAGCCCCATCTCCTCGCCGATCACCGCAAAAATATTGTCCGACCAGCTCAGGGGCAGATTTCCCGGCAACTTTTCGGTGCTGTTGCCCAGACCCACGCCAAGTGGGCCTCCTTTGACAATGGCCTGGCTAGCTTCGCGGATCTGCCATTCGGAGCTGTTCAAAGGAGATTGGATCGACTCAAGCAGTGCGCTGACTCGGCGGCTGGCATAACTGTTGCGTGTGATCACCAGCCAGAAGGTGACGGCGGCCACAAACCCGCCCAATATAAGCTGCTTCAACTCAGCGCCTGCCAGAAAAAAGATTATCAACGCGGTGACGACGATCAGAATCGTTGTGCTGATGTCGGGCTGCACCACGATCAGGCTCGTCACGATCCCCATGAGTACGCCGAAGGGAATCAACCCATAGTTGATGTTTTTTATTCGATCGCCTTTGCTGGCCAGCCAGGTGCTGATGTATATGAGAACGATCACCTTCACCGGTTCACTCGGCTGAACGCGGCCGCCGGGGAAGGCGCGGGTTGCGCCGAAACGGCTTTCACCCACAAAGATGAGCGCAATGAGGGAGATCAGACCCAACGCCATCAGTGGTACGCTCCACCGCTCCCATACCCGGTAGGGGACAATCGCGGCGCCGACCAACGCCACCAGGCCGACACCCAGCCAGCGGAGCTGCAGTAATACGTAATAGAAGGGGGACACCTGATTTTCCAGCGCCAAAGGGTAACTGGCGCTGAAGACCATTACAGACCCGAACAGAATCAGGCAGGTCAGGACGGTGGCCAGCGCCCAATCGATGTTGGGCCCGAACCTACCGATCTGTTTCGCTTGGCTGACCTGAAGCGCCATTGTCATTCCTCAATCTTCCGCAGCAAAGTGCAGGAACCTGGGGGCCGTTGCCGAAGGCCCGCAGAGTGGAGTTGCAACTAGCCGCCGGCCACCAGGTTGCGGAAATGTTCCCCGCGCTGTTCGAAGTTTTTGTAGGCATCGTAACTGGTGCCGCCGGGGGAAAAGAGCACGACCGTACCCGGCGTGGCAGTCTGCTTGGCGAGGACGACGGCCTCGTCAAGGCGCTGTACAACAGCGCAACAGGGAGCGGAGATACGCCGGAAGGAGGCCCTTTCCCGCACTATGTCGGCGATCATTGACCCCGCTTCTCCGAACCCGATCAGACATTGGACCCGATCCAGCACTTCGTCGGCGAAAGTATCCCAGGGCAGATTCTTGTCTTTGCCGCCGGCCAGTAGAATGAGCGTCTGCGCGCCCGGGGGGAAGACCTGGAGCCCGGCGACGGCCCGCTCCGGCGCCGTCGCGATGCTGTCATTGATCCATACAACGTTGCCTTTGGGCCGCATCTCCTCCAGCCTGTGCGGTACACCGGCAAAGGAGCGGGCAACGCGCCCCATCGCCTCTAGGGATGCGCCGGCCGCTCCGCTGACGACCGCGGCCGCCAACAGGTTGGAAATATTGTGCTCCCCTCGCAGTCGTACGTCAGTGCGGCGGCAGAAGGGCCGGCCTTCGAAAAACAGATCTTCGGTCGTCTCGGATGCCCAGGCGCCAGCGACACGCCGCGGCCGGGACTCGGAACTGTGAAGTGACGTGCGCTGGATACGGCTCAAAGAGGAGGAGAAAGGAATAATGCGCCTGTCTCTCCCCAGGTCGGTACGGCATTGCGCCAGCAGAGAGTCCAGTTCCCAATCGGCGGGAAGGGATTGCTCGTCATCATGCCAGCCAGCCATACGGCTCGCCACCGGATCATCGGCGTTGAGGACCACGACGCTGGTGGGCTTCAGATGGCGCAACAAGTTGGACTTCGCTAGAACGTAGTCGGCCATCGACGAGTGCCGGTCCAGATGATTGGGTGTGACATTGAGAATGGCGGCTACGTCCGGCCCCAACCGGTCAAGCGGGCCATAGGCGACACTCGGATCGAACAGTTCAAGCTGAAAACTACTCAACTCGAGCACCATCATGTCATCTTCCCGAATCGCGTCGAGGCGGTCCAGCAGCGGCCTGCCGATATTGCCGCCGACGTGGACGGTATGCGCGTCACCGACGGTCTTCTGCAACATCTCACCGACGAGCGTTGTCGTCGTTGTCTTGCCGCTGCTGCCGGTGATGGCGATAACGGGGCAGGGGGCCAGCTGCATTGTGAGCAGGCTGTCATTGCTGAGAGGGATGCCGAGACTGATGGCGTCCTGCACCAACTGCGATTGGAGCCGCACACCGCCGCTGAGGCAGAGAAGATCACAGTCATCAAGCAGGTTGGGAGGATGGCCGCCCAAGGCAAGCGCTACGGGCAGATCACCCAACTGCTCCAACTCTTCGGCCAACTTTTGTGCGGGCGCGACATCGCTGATGGTTACGTTTGCGCCTGCCGCCGAGAAGTAACGGGCCAACGCCATTCCCTGACGGCCCATCCCCAAAATAACGACGTTGCGTTCTAAGAAGTTGAATTCTTCAGCGTTGGCAATCATGGTATCGTTCTCCTTCCAGTATCCGGTTACTGGCTAACACTTTGTCCTCCGGCCTTTACCAGAAACTGAAAACCGGCCACCCGGAATCGAGTCGCCGCCGGCATGGAATGGATGCAGAAGGCGGTCATCCGTTCCACAGCGCCAGGGCTACTCCCAACATTCCACTCAGCACACCGACGATCCAGAATCTCTCTTTGACCTGTGTTTCGCTCCACCCCAGCAGTTCAAAATGGTGGTGGATCGGCGTCATCTTGAACAGACGGATATCACGACCCAGGTAGCGACGGCTGAGCTTAGCAGACGCCACCTGCAACAGTACGGAAACGGTTTCGGCGACAAAGACAAACCCGACCACCGGCAGCAGCAGCCACTGACCGGTCATCAGCGCGACCAGGGCAAGCGTTGCGCCCAATGCCAGGCTGCCGGTGTCACCCATGAACACCTGCGCCGGATGGGCATTGAACCAGAGAAAGGCAAACAGAGCTCCCACCATTGTGAAACAGAAAGCCGCCAGATAGGCCTGCCCCTGCAGGTGTGCAATCAGCCCGTAGCTGGCAAACGCAATTCCGCTGATGCTTCCCGCCAGGCTGTCGAGTCCATCGGTCAGATTCACCGCATTGCTGAAACCGATAATGATCAGAATTCCTGCCGGGATGAACAGCCAGCCAATCGCAACCCACTCCGGTATCCCGGGCACGCCTACATAGTACAGATTGGGCGGCCCATAATAGAGGATGCCCACGATAATGGCTGCAAAGACGAACTGGAATCCGCTCTTCATCCGCGCAGACATGCCCTTCCCCCTGCCCCGGAGCCCCAGCCAGTCATCGACCGCGCCCAGTGTCGCGTGCGCCGCCAGACAGAAAAAGAGCAACAGTGTACTCTGGCCTATCAGGTCGAAACCAAGTAGATTCGCCAGATTGAGCGCACCCGTTATCAAAAGGACCGGCACCACAAATAGCAGTCCCCCCATCGTCGGCGTGCCGGTCTTCTCCTGGTGCGAGTCCGGTCCTTCGATCCGCACCTGTTTGCCGATTCGATAATGTTTCAACAGGGTCATCAATGGCTGACCCCAAATCACGGCGATGAAGAAGCTGAGTGTCCCAAGCACCAGCGGTGATTCCATCAATGAGCCCTTTAACTTTCCAGGAGGCCGCCGCCGACCCCTGTGTTGGACCTCTGGCGGCTGGCTGGGTCTGTCGCTGCTGCTGTTGCCGGCTGATTGGAGATCTCGGGGACTATGCGTTCCATCCCCACTGCACGGCTGCCTTTGACGAGCAGCAGATCCAGCGGTTGTGCCACTTCCTTCAGAATCTGTACGGCGGTCTCAAAATCGCCGGCTTCGTACACGGCCTGGGATGGCAGGCCTGTTTTGCGGGCCTCGTCGGCGATGAGACTGCCGAGAGCGCCGACAGTAACGAGCAGATCGGTTACGCCCGCGGCATGGGCGCCCACCTGTTTGTGCCCTTCTGTGGTGAAGGTACCCAACTCCCTCATGTCGCCGAGAATTGCGATGCGGCGTCCGCCGCGCTGTTGTTTCTGATGCTGCCCGTTGCTGGATTGCGGATTTCGTTTCGCCCCTGACGCCATGCTTGGGCTCCTGGCAGCGGGCGCACAGTCCTCGCCCGATTGTCGACGGGCGAACAGGTCGTTCAGCAGATTAAGGGCGGCCACCGTACTGACAGGGCTGGCGTTATATGTGTCGTCGATGACGGTGCTGCCGTTGATGCCCGGCATCACAACGAGACGCAGCTGACTGGGCGCGTGCTGAAGGCCGGCTCCTATATCCTGCCAGGATAGGCCGCTGACAATGCCGACGGCGGCCGCGCCCAGGGCCGTATAGACCGAGTGTCTGCCCAAGAGGGGCACCTTCAGGCGTTGGCTGTGGATGCAGCCGTTTTCCTGGCGATGGTGAAAACGGAATCGAATGCCTTCCATGCCAAGGCTTTCGATCTCATCCGCCCACAGATCCGCTTCGGCTGTGAGGCCATAGAAAAAGGGTCGGGCAGGGGTCGCGGCCGCCATAGCCCGCACGCGGGCGTCGTCCTGGTTGAGGATGGCCGCGCCTCCGTTGTCCGCGTCGGGAAGTGCCTCGACCAGCTCGGTCTTGGCCTGCGCGATCCGGTCCATCGTACCCAGCCGCTCCAGATGGGTGGGGCCGACATTGGTCACAACGCCAATATGGGGCCGCGCCAGGTCGCACAGCAGGCGAATCTCCCCGACGTCGTACATCCCCATCTCCAACACGGTGCACTCGTGGCCCGTGTGCAGCCCGAGGAGAGCCAGCGGCAACCCCTGTTCGCTGTTGAGGTTGCCGGTGTTGTGATGGGTGCGGTAGCGTCGCGCGAGGACCGATGCAGTCAACTCCTTTGTGCTGGTCTTGCCTACGCTGCCGGTCACGCCAACCACCCGCAGATCTGGGTGTGTGCGATGCAACCGCTGAAAGACACCGGCCGCCTGCAAAGCCGTGCTGGCGTCGGAGACAATGTAGGCGATGGGGCGTCCGGCGGCCAGGTGTGCTATTGTCGCTTCTTTCTCCCCGCCTTCCTCCCGTCCGCGGCGGCAGTCGACCAGCAGGGCGCCGGTCTCGTGCAACTGCTCAAGGCCCCGTTCTTCGCAGATGACCGCAGTGGCGCCGCCGGCAATCGCCTGACGGATGAATTCATGGCCGTCTGTGCGGGTGCCGCTGAAGGCGATGAACAGCGACGCAGCTTCGACATCACGGCTGTCCAGTACCGCACAGCTTATAGGGTGGGGCGTGAGTGTCTGCGGCGGGGGCGTTCCGGTCAGCGCCTGCCAGAGTGTATGCTGGGTAATAGCGGTCTCTACTTTCGGTCGGTCTGCCACCGAATCAGAATCCTTTGAACGGAAGTAACGCATCGCTGCGCCGGCGAAATGCAAGGAACTGCAAGTCACCGGTTTGAGAGTTCGGCAATCGGTCCTGCCGCCGGTATTGAAGCTGCCGCCGGCGATATCTCCTGGCAATCTACGGCGGACGAACAGGAGTAGCTCTGACTGTCGTCCGACAGCCGGACATTGTCCGGCGGGATATTCATATGCTCGAACAGGCGGTGGGCAATCCGGCTGAAGACGGGCGTTGCGGTATAGGCTGCCCAGCGGCTGATGCCCGGGTCCGGGCGGTCCAGCTTGACCAACATGACAAATTGCGGGTCGTCGGCCGGCGCATACCCGATAAAGCTGGCGATCGTCTCGTCCTGGGTATAGCCCTCTTCGGTGGCGATCTCGGCAGTGCCGCTCTTGCCGGCAACGCTATAGCCGGCGACCTGGGCCATCTGATTGCCGGTGTTGACAACATGCGCCATCATATCGTTCATCTGGAGCGCGGTTTCCGGCTGAATCACCTGGTAAACCATTGTCGGCTGGGTCACCATCACGCTTTCACCGGCTACGCGGCTGTGCACGATGTAGGGGCGCATCAGTTTGCCGCCGTTGGCGATGGCGGCGACTGCGCAGATCATCTGTATGGGCGTAACGGCAATGCCTTGACCGAAGCTGTTGGTAGCCAGGTCGGAGACACCCCAGTTCGGGGCATCGGTGTTCCTGACCTGACCGGCCACTTCACCGCTCAGGTCGATATGTGTGTCGGCGCCGAAGCCGAAGCGGGCCACATAATCGTAAAAGATTTCAGCACCGACTTCCTGTGCGATCTGGACCGTAATTACGTTATTGGAATGGGCCATGGCATCAGCAACGTTCAGTTCACCGACAGCCTTGCGGTCACTGTTTTGGACCGTGTGCCCCTCTACGGCAATGGCGCCGGAATCGACGAATACGGTTGAGGTGTCCACTGCGTCAACGTCGAGGGCGGCGGCAACGGTGATCAGCTTGAAGACCGACCCAGGTTCAAATTGGGCGCTGATGGCAACATTTGTGAACGTATTGGGGTTTTCGCCTTCAAAGCTGTTGCCGTCGAAGGTAGGCCAGTTGGCCATCCCCAGAATGGCGCCCGTCTTTGGGTCCATGACGATAACCGTGCCTGACTCGGCACGGTAGAGGCCGATCCCCAGGCGAAGCTCCTCTTCGATGATATGCTGGATAGTGCGGTCGATGGTCAGCACCAGTCCCTTGCCATTGCCGCTGGGCAGAAAGCGGAGAACGTTTTCGTCGAGTTCTGAACGGGGAAGTTGACGGCCTGGCGGCAGACCAACGCCATCACTGGACAAGAAGTTCCGATAGTACCGCTCCAAGCCCAACACCGGCACGCGTTCGGCATTGAGAAAGCCCAGCACCTGGCTGGCTAGGATACCTTGCGGATAGAAGCGACGGGGATGGGCTGCGATGTGGATATGCTCCAGCAGGAAGTCCCTGTCTGCCATGCGCTGCTGGCGTTCGGCGAGCAACTGCTGACCCTGTTCAAATTCGATATGCGACGCGAGGATCAGATAGTCTCTATCGCTGTTCTCGATCAGCAGGTTTTCGATCTGAAGCGGTGGGGCGCCGATGCTGGCTGCGAGCCGCAGCGCGATGTCGCCGTAGTCGCCTCGCGAGATGAACTTGGGCGTTGCCGTGATTCGATAGGTGAAGCGATCGGCGGCGAGCAAATTGCCATCACGATCGACGATTACGCCCCACGAGGTCGTGTCGTCAACAGTATTGCGGCCAGTTGTCACTACTTGCGGGGGCTCATATTGCTGCCAGCCCATAACCTGCATATCCAGCAAGCGCAGAACCAACAGCAGCAGCGGGCCGGTGAGCAAGACTCCGATAAAACCGATTCGCCACATCCTGGTCACATCGTCTGACGCCGGGGGATGCTGGGCATGTTCATGTTCAAGGGAGGCGCGATTGGGCGCTGCCTGATTAAGGGCACCGCTTTCGAGGCCGCCGTCAGCCCCTTCTTCGGGGCGTTGGCGGGGGTCGAATAGAGGGCCGAAACCGTGTCCACGTGGGGGACGAACGGCTCGGTTCCGTGCGCGCATGCGGGAAATCTCCAGGACTACACTTGTCGCGACTCGGACCACAAACACTCGTCGCCGCCGACCCCACATTCGGGCGCCTGACGGCGACGAAAGGGGCTGCGAGACAGGCGACGGAAACTATCTGGGCTGTTTCAGCTGGCCCAGGAAGAAATCGCCGGCCCGTTCAAGCAGCGGCTCGCCCCATTGCCGGACAGTCTGCCAGCTTTCGTTGATCTGTTGTTGCCAACCGGACACATACTGCTCGAACTCTGCTCCGGGGAGTCGTTCGGTTACAGACCAGAAGGACGGTTCGTCCGAAGAGGGCAGAACCGTCTGGGCATGATCGGGGGACGAAGTGCCAGGCGCCTGGATCTCTTGTGCTACCCCCAGACTCCCTGTGTTACTGGCAGAAACCGCTGTTTGTTCCCTTGCCATTGCGGGTGGTTGCTCAAGAGTGAGAGAATTCTCTGCCTGCTGATGCGATTGCCGGCTGCCGCCCGACCCGCCGCTACCGGCGGAAGCCGCAGGTGCGCTTCTCAGGCTGTACGGATTCGGGATGTAATGGCGCTGCAGCGCGGGACGGAAGTCGAGTTGGACTGCACGCAGCTGCACCTGTTCCAGAGTTGTGCGCTGGCCTATTTGCCACAGAAATTCAGCGTTCTTCTGTTCGATGAGGCTGTACTGGACGCGGAGCAACTCCAACTCCGCGCGAGCCTGAGTAATTCGAAGCGAAGTCCAGACTTGAACGACTGCCAGGCCGCAGACGACCGTTAAAGCCAGCACAAAAAAGAGATAGCCCCGCAGCGTTTGCGGCAGGGGAACGAAGTCATCGAGCCAGACCAGACCACGCAGAACTCGAAAACGGGCGAGATTGGACGTTGGCATGCTGTTTGGACCCGAGTCTCCCTCTTCCCCCGGTCTTCCCTGGTCGACTGGACGCCAAACCTGCTCGTCAATGTTACGCTGGGCCCCGGCCTGCGCAGGGCGCCCGGCGCGGTGCAGATTTATAGTCGGTGTTGACAAAAGTTTTATCCTGCAGAAACATTCACAACAAACACACGGGCAAACAGGTCAACTACTATTCAGGCAGTTTTTCGGCGATGCGCAGTCTGGCTGAACGACTGCGGGGGTTCTCTTCAATTTCAGCGGCTGCCGGCACAATCGGTTTCTTGTTGCATACCGCCAGAACGGGAATCTGCTCCTGGCCTCCGGCCGGCAAAGTCGGATCGGGCCGGAATCTCCTGGCGTTGTCACGCATCCACTCCTTGACCAACCGGTCTTCCAGGCTGTGAAAGGAGATAATGGCGACCCGTCCAGCGGGCCGCAACAGGGCAGGAATCTGGGACATGGCCCGGGCCAGCTGCCCCAGTTCGTCGTTGACTGCGATGCGCAGCGCCTGAAAGGTACGAGTGGCCGGATGGATCTTTTGTCTGCCGCGCGAGCGCACTGTCCTGCATACAATGTCTGCCAGTTCAGCGGTTGTTGAAACCGGGCGGCTGGCTACGATGGCCCGCGCTATCGCACGGCTTTGTCGTTCCTCACCGTATTGGTAGAGAATGTCGGCGATCTCCTCCCAGCTGCTATTGTTTATCAGCTCGGCTGCGCTGGAACCGGTATACGGGTCGAAACGCATATCCAGCGGGCCGTCGTGCCGGAAAGCAAAACCCCTGGCCGGAGTATCCAGCTGAAAGCTGCTGAGACCCAGATCAAGCAGGATGCCGTCAACTCCCGTAAAACCCCGCTGGCGGGCGATTCGGCCCATCTGATCAAATGGCGCCTGGGCCACGCTCAGTCTGCCGGCGCTGATTTCGCCGGAAAAGCGCTTCCGAACTCGTCGGATGGCTGCGGGGTCAACGTCCAGACCCAGTACTTGCCCAACGGCGTCTCCATCTGCTCGGGAATCTCGATGCGCCCTTCTCCGGGTGGAGCGCGACTGTTGCAGCAGGAGCTGGGTATGGCCGCCGCCGCCCAAAGTTCCGTCAATGAACCGTCCGCCGGGCTGGACGTTCAGGCCGGCCAGCACTTCATCCGCCAGAACGGGGCGGTGTTGGAGGCCATCCGGTTCGTAAGGGGCGCCTTGCATGTCCGTCGCGGGTCGGCGCGGCAGCTTGAGGCCCTCTGCGGCCCCATCTGCCGGGCCTTGGCAGGAGCCCGGGGATGGTTCAAACTCCCAGGGCGGCGAAGAGATCCTCTCCGAGCTGCGTTGGCGTAAGCAACTGTTCCTCCCATTGGGCCGGGTCCCAGAGTTCGATATATGTATTCATCCCGGCGATAATGACTTCGTTCTCAATTCCGGCGAACTCGCGCAGGCGCTGGCTGATCAGGATGCGGCCCTGCCGGTCGGGCTTCAGATCTTCGGCGGCGCTGAACAGTGCCCGGCGCAACTGTGCTGTACGTCTGTCTATCAGGGGCAGAGCGCTAACCCGGGCCGCCACATTTTCCCATTCGTCGAGCGGCATTAGCATGAGGCAGCCACCGGTGGGGTTGCGCGTCACGACCAGGCCGGGCATGAGCCGGTGCCGGAATTTGGCAGGAATCGTGACCCGCCCTTTACTGTCCAAATTGTGACTGAACGCACCGAGAAACATAATTTTCTGAATAGCTGCCCTTTGCGCATCCCGTTCGAACCAGGGCGCCTCGAACATTTCGCTTAAAAAGATTTGTCAGGGAATTTCGATGAAAATTTCGACGTCAAACGGGTGGGTGACCGCTCGACACGAATATCTTTTCAGAGTATAGGGAGAGCGCCCCACTTTCTCCCATATTCCCCCATAGCAAAAACGATAGCACAAAACCTTTTCTGACAAAAACGGGTAGGAATCAACCTGAAAGGCGGTCAAGCATCACTCTTGTTGCACCGATTGGAGCATTCGAATGCTGAAATTCTACGGTTTGAACAGGGTCCTCTTTGTCGTCGCGCAGAGGCATACGGGCCCGCTGTTTGGCCCTTTCTCCGCCTGACTGTTATCTGGTAGGGACGTGTATCTGCCGTTCGCCGGGGCGGTGAACAGGTTGCTGAAAACGGGCAGATGTGAAAGGAGAATTGTCAGGGGCGCGGCGTGCTTTCAGGATTGATTTGGGGAGCCGGTTCATGCGTGCGGCCAACAGGCTCTCTGTTTTCGTAGGCATATCGTATGGAAAATACCCAGTACTCATATCGGGTCAGTTTGACGAGCATAGAAAGCGGTCAACGCCCATGGCCAGTTGAGCTACCCGAATGCGCCCAGAAACCCGCTCCCATCCTGACGCGACTATGAATTTGAGGGCAGGTCTGGATGCAGAGCGATGACTGGAGCAAGATCTCTATGTCGCCCCCGGCTCTCTTCTCGCCTCCAAAAAAAATTTGATGTGTAGAAATGGGAGATCCCAATTTCGGGGCGAACTTTCGTATACATCGGGAAGCAGCCTGGCTTGGGGCGTTCCCTTCCCGCTCAGTGCTGTATACTTGTGCAAAACCTGTACACCTTCGACAAACCACCAACCGCGAACAGCCACATT
>VXRG01000107.1 GCA_009838625.1 Caldilineaceae bacterium SB0664_bin_27 | reverse complement strand
AAACGGTGCGCAATGAAGGACGCATTGTCCTGCTGGCGACCCACGACCTGACCAATCTGGCCGGACGCTTCGACCAGGTCCTGTGTCTCAATCGCCGCGTGTGCGCCTGCGGCCCTCCCGACGAAGTGTTTACCTCCGAGGTCATGGAGCAGCTGTACGGCGCCCACGGTGTGAATCTCGCGATGGACGGGGAGCGGTAGCAAGAGGACGTGATCGAGTTCTTTGTCGCGCCGCTTGAGTACGGCTTCATGCTGAGGGCCCTGATCGGCTCGGTGCTTGTAGGCGTGATGTGTCCGCTGGTTGGCGCGTACGTTGTCACCAGGAACCTGGCCTTCATGGGGGACGCTCTCGCCCACGCCGTGCTGCCGGGGATGGTGCTTGGATTCATCGTGGGCATCAACCCGGCCATAGCCGCGGTCCCAACAGGCGTTGCCGTTGCCGTGCTGGTCAGGATTGTGAGCCGGCGCGCCGGCCTCAGCACGGATACCTCAATAGGCATCCTCTTTGCGGCCATGTTTGCGCTGGGACTTGCGATGCTGTCGACTGCAACGACGATTCGGGTCGATATGGAGGACCTGCTCCTGGGGCAGCTTCTGGGCATATCTCCGACCAGCATCTATGTGTCGCTTGGGATAACCGCGGCGGTCATCCTGGGGCTGTTCGCTCTGCACCACTGGCTGTTGTTTGCCAGCTTCGATCCCGTGGGGGCCCAGGTTCTCGGCAGGCGCACCAACATCGTTGATTACGTGTTCCTGGTCATGCTTGCCCTTGTAATCGTGATCGGAATTCAGGCGGCGGGTGTGATTCTTGTCATGGCGATGCTGGTAACACCTGCCGCCACGGCCTATCTGTTGGTGAGACGCTTTGTCTCGATGATGGTGGTGGCCGCGTTGCTAGGGACCGCGGCCGCCGTGACCGGGCTTTACGTTTCCTACCACTTCAATCTACCCGCCGGTCCTGCCATGACCCTGGTGGCAAGCGGAATCTTCGCTCTGGCAGTTGTATTCAGGCGAAGAGCCCCCGTCTGAGAAGCCTCTTCGCGTAAGCGGCCCGCCGTCCGATTCCCATACGCCGGTAAAGACGCGACCCACCGCCGCCTGACGATCTTGCGAGACGGTATCTTCGGGCCGTCTGCACCGTCCGCAATCCTGAAATCCCCAGGAGTCCTGCTTCAGGCAGGAGCTATCCCGCCGCAAAGGCCTTCCACATCCCCGCAACGTCCGCCTCGTCAGCATCCCCGTCGTGCACAACAAACCGGACGGCAAAGTCCAGCACATCCCCTTGCTTCAACGGATATCCCTTGCGCCCCATCGGGTTGACCGTCAGCGTGCCCCAGTCTGCGACGAACCAGGGGAAGCCCTGGGCGCTGGCGTAGGGGAACAGCGCCGCGCCGGCCCGCTTGCCCGCCGCGATCCTGCCTGAACAGTCCACCCAGTCCGACACCTGGCCGCTGATGGCGGCGGCCCCGGTGCGGCCTTGGGAATCGACCATGGTCGCTCCGCTCGTTACGCGCAGGGGCTCGGTCATGCGCAGTCCGTAGTAGGCGTGCCGCGTAGGGCCGACATGCAGGTCCCATTCGGCCGGGCGCAGCTGCGAGCGGACGTCGAACAGGTTGGCTATCTCGCCGGGCCGGATGTCTATCGTCCTCGTCTCGACCGCCAGCGTGCGCCGCTGCGGCGCGCCCCACTCGATGGGGCCCTGCCAGTGCAGCGTCTGCACGAGCCGCAGATGGTCGTCCGCCATCTCCGTCGCCTCCACGTCGACGCCCAGGATGCGCCCCGGCGCACGCCCCTGGAAGATGTCGTTCACGTAGAAGTTATAGTTGGCCTCCTCCAGCGCGCCGCTGGAATAGGGCAGATAGCAGTTGAAGTGGTCGGCGCCGATCCAGAGCGAGTTGTGGTGCGGATGGTCGAGCGGCGATTCGCTCGTCACGGCGAAGCCGGCCGGCGTATAGACCGGGAACAGGTAGGCGCGAAACGCGCCCTGGCTCAATGAGGTGAGGTCCCGGCCCCGCCAGCGCACGTTCAGCCGGTGCGCCTGCGCCCACGCCCCCTTGGGCAGCGCCACCTGATCGCCTTCCAGCGAGAAATTCTGCAATCCGGTCTGCTCTGTCATGGTTATCCCTCCAGCCTCGGTCTATATCGTGATCCTTTGTGTACTGCGTGGATGATCAACTGTAACCCCTGGCCGCCGTCGCAACAAACATCAGAAGCCGGACCCGCAGAGTGAGCAGAACGATCCGCACGCCATCTAACTTGCCGCGCACCGGCCCACTGATACAATGGGGGAACGGCAGTGGTCAGAGACGACGGCGCCGTTACATTTTGGGGCCGCGAGCGGCAACGGCGTAGATGCGGCCTAAAGAGTTGGGATTGAAGAGTTTCTCGGGGGGAATCCGAAGATGCGAAGCGACGCCAAGACGCCAGAAGAGTACCTGACCGAACTCGAACCCAGAAGACGCGAGGCCATCTCCGCCGTGCGCGACGTCATTCTTGAGAACCTGCCCGACGGCTACGAGGAGGTGATGCAGTTCGGCATGATCTCCTACGTCGTCCCTTTCAGTGAATTTCCGGAGACCTACAACGGCCAGCCGCTCATGTACATTGCCCTCGCCTCGCAGAAGCAGTACATGTCCCTCTACCTCACCAGCGTCTACGCCGACGAATCGGTCTCGGAATGGTTCAGGCAGCGCTACCTCGCCACCGGCAAAAAGCTCAACATGGGCAAGTCATGCGTGCGCTTCCGCAAGCTTGAGGACATCCCCCTCGACCTGGTTGCCGAGGTCGCTGCCTTGACGCCTCTCGATAGATTCGTCGAAGAGGCCAGGGCCTCCAAGTCAGGTTAGAGCGGCGGACGGAAGGTTTCACGGATCCCTCCTGAACGATTGCACCTCTACAACTCGCCCCTCCATTCGACTTGTCTTTACGCCGCAGATACCTCACAATGAATCCTACCTAAGACACACATCTCCCTCCAGACAGTCCAAGCAGCCAGCGAAAACGCAGAAGGAGAAAAGCAGCATGACAAGCTCACATGAACAGCCTTTCGGCTGGGCCCTGATCGGCTGCGGCGGCATCGGCAGAAGTCATTCCCGGTGGGCCGTGGATACGCCGGATATCGACGTGCACGCCTTCTGCGACATCAACGAAGAGGCCGCCAGCAGCTACTACGAACAGTTCGAAGGCCGCTACTATACGACAGACGCGGAGCGCATCTTCGCCGATGACAGTATCGAGATCGTGACCATCGCCACGACGCACGGCACGCACGCCGAGCTGGCCCTGGCCGCGTTTGAGGCCGGCAAGCACGTCTATCTCGAAAAGCCGATGGCCATGACGACCGCCGACTGTATGCGCATCTACCACGCGATGCAGGCGGCAGGCAAGAAGCTGATGATCAACTTTTCCATCCGTTTTTCAGGGGCGACGCGCGCCATCAAGAGCCGTCTGCAACCGGCCAAGGTGAGCCATGCCCAGGTCATGCTGGGGCGTGAAGACCTCACGCGCTGGCAGTGGCTGCCCGGCATCGGCGGCGGCCCCCTCTTCGACGTCGGCGTCCATCTGGCCGACCTGCTGTGCTGGATGCACGACTCGCCGCCGGTAGAGATCTCGGCCACGGGCGGCCAGGTCACGCATCCCGGCCAGCTCGCGTCGCCTGAGATTATCGATACGGTCGCGGCCAACATCCGCTTCGCCAACGGTTCGGTCGCCACCTACCTGATGAGCGACGCCGGCTTCAGCGAGAAGCTGACCAAGTGGTTCTTCACCTTTAACGACGGCCAGCAGAGCGCGGTCCTCGACAAGCATTTCCGCCGCGCCACAATCACCACGCCCGACCCGGTCAGCGGAGAGCTGACGACAGAGTCGTACTCTCCGCCTTTCATTGACCGCATGCCCCTGCTGGTCGATGCCATCCGCAACGATACCGATCCCTACGTGCCGGCCTATCCCGGCATTGTGGCAACACTGGTCCTCGAAAATCTCATCGAGTCGGTCCACAGCGGACAGCCGCAGAAGGTTGAGCTGCCGGCAGAGCTGAACACGTAGAGCCGGTAAATCCCGCATCCGCCAGCGCTGAAATGGCGAAGCGGTAGCGCATAAAAGAAACCCAGGAGTCAACGATGTCCAATATACGTTTCGCCCAATACGGGACCAAGCACGCCCACGCCGCCGGCAAGCTGCGCGCCATCATCGACAATCCAGATGTCGAGCTGGCCGGCGTCCTCGAGCCCGACGAGGAGCGGCGCCGGGCTATGGCCGCGGCCGACGGGCCCTACCAGGACGTGAACTGGTTCGGCAGCGAGAGCGAGATGCTGGACGACGACAGCATCCTCGCGGTCTCATCCGAAGGCCCCACGCACCACGGCCTCGACCAGACCGAGCGCTGCGTTCAGGCCGGCAAGCACGTCTGGTACGACAAGCCGGCCGGCGACAACTGGCCCCAGTGGCAGCGCACTATCGCCCTGGCCGAGGAGCGCGGGCTGACCGTCCAGATGGGCTACATGTTCCGCTATCATGCGGGCTTCCAGCAGATCGACGAGTGGGTAAAGTCAGGTTTTCTCGGGGATATCTTCGCCCTGCGCACGCGTATCGGTACGGCCATGGACGAGAACGCGCGCCGCGAGGTCAGCCGTCATCGCGGCGGTGTGTTCTACGAGCTCGGCTGCCACATGCTCGACCAGGTCGTCTGGCTACTCGGCCGCCCGCGCAAGGTGACCGCGTTCCTGCGCAACGAGACCGGCTTAGTCGCTGAATGCCCCGACAACACGCTCGGCGTCTTCGAATTCGAACAGGCCATGGCGCTGGTCGACACTTCGGCGATGGAGACGCGGCCGGCGGCGCGGCGCTTTGAGGTCTACGGCAGCCGCGGCAGCGCGATCATGGAGCCGCTCGAGCCGGCAACGGAGATCCGGCTCTGCCTCACCGAGGCCCAGGGCGGCTACGCCGAAGGCGACCAGAAGGTCCCCATCGAAACGCAGACGCGCCAGAAGCTCTACGACCTGGAACTGATTGACTTTCTCAAGACGATCCAGGGCCAGCAACCGCCCGCCCGGCCCCCCGCACACGAGCTGCTCGTGCAAGAGACGCTCCTACGGGCGACCGGCGAAATCAAGGAATAAAAAGAAGGGAATTATATGCAAAAGTAGGCAAGGTGAATAAGCACGGGGTTTCGAGCTAAGTTGATTGCTGATTCCTCTCTTTATGGTGACCAGTTCGAGCCTGTTCGTCAAACTAATGAAATTGTACCGCTGAGTGGAATGGGGGTGAAAACAGGGAGGTAATTGGCCTGGCAAGGGTGACAGGAGCCACTTGTTGATGGGTGAAGTGCGGTCTGACTGCGGAGTGGTTATACGGAATGTCTTGGCGCTTCTTGAGCCATCGAAGGGTCTTATGAGGAGGGGCGAGATTGGTTTGTTCTGTTCAAAATATTTATGATCGTGTTTGTCAGTTTGGATTTGAATTCTTCGATGCCTTCAGGGGTATTCTCATAGACAATGTGCCGCCAGTGTCTTAGATCGAACGGTACATCATTCATTGACCGGGTTATCAGGATGACTTCTTTGCCGATTGCATGCGCCAGTCCAGTCTCGTAAAACACATTTGCATTTTTTTCAGTTAAATCGGCGATTATTATTTTTGCTTCGTTAGTAAGACGCCATATGTCCTCAATTACAGGCTGGTTGTTGTAAATGTTGTCAGCCCGGACGCAACTCAACTCTTGAATGCTCTCAACGGTGGGTTTAATGTGATTTGAAAAAATCGTGTCGAATGGGTCTCCAAACGGAGACAACATAAATACTAGACGCTCGTTCAAGACGAATTGGTTTACTTGGAACACTGAGGCAGTCCTTGTCTTGGTGGTCTCGGCGGGGGTTGGAGAGTCAGAATGGCTTAATTCGTCTGAGATTTCCAGAACCCATTCTGAGAACAATATTTCAGATCGATGTTGTTCTTGGAGGGGGTAGGATGTTTTTCGAACGTTCTTCTTGTTCTTTGCTTCCCTGTATTTTGGAAATTCCGATAGCCTTTCATGGGCCAACTGAATCAACTCTCTTACTTGACCATTTCCCGCCAAGAACAGAATAGGCAATCTGGCAATGGGTCCCTTTATATGTGATTCTAGCGGCGACCGCAGTTTTTCACCTTGTCTGAGGTGGAATAACAAGCTGTACTCCAAGGACTCGGTATCGAAATACCAGATGTCGCAGAAGTGGTCGATATCAATTTCGTTCGGTTCATCTCTTGGGTCCAATAGGGTATGTCTAGCAGGAAAGGGGAATGCAAGTTCTTCTCTCTTGAAGTACACGACAGGAATATCATAGACTTCCTTGCCTTTGCATTTCAGACTGTATCGGAAGGATTTCTGTTTTTCCCCTAGAAAGTACCCCCACCATTGGCTGCCTATTTCCTCAAAGTCTCCTCCATCTTGATGGTCGAACACATAGTCGGGATCATTGAGGTACACACTTCCATCATCCCAATCGTGTTTCCAGTGTTCGTAGTCCTTGAGAAAAACTCTGAATTGGTCCAAAGCACTCATTCTCTCACCATTCATTTAGGTTTTTCCATTGGGCCTTTTGGGGTATAAGCGATCGCGCGGGGCTCAAGATTGGATGGCGGGTAGGTAATTCACTCCCGCAGTAACTGCACAGGATGACTTTTTTTCGGATGGGTTCGGAACAAAACAGGCAGGGGGTCATTCGTAACGTGTGGGCACTGGTGGTTGAGGTAGTGGCGGGTCAGATCGAAGGGAAGGCCACTGTCGAGATCACGGCGAAGATTCCGAGAGTGATTCCCCCCCGCAGTTTGGCTTCTTGGCATGAGTACGAAATAATTCTAGCAGTACGACGCCGGCCGTCACTCGGTCTTGCGACTGTAGGAACCGGTAGGAGGAGCGTCTTTGAGGTACTACCACTCTGATTCTTTCGGAGGCGGCGTGGTCATCAGGATACGGGCGACGTTCTGGGGCGTGTCGGGAATCGAATCTGGTAAAGGGGCGGTACGGGGACGGCCGCGTGGTCTCTGCGGTGCCCTGTCTTTCTTGTCGGACATGGCCATTTGGCTCCTTTTGGATGTACTTCATTGTACATCATTTTTTACCGATTTTGCAACGGTGTGGAGTGGAGATTCAGGGGCAATCGCAATCTTTTCCCAAGTCGTGGTCCAAACATTGGGACCCACCACAATCATCGGGGTTAGGTCACAACTCTGAACTAGGCTGGTGGCCAGTCTTCGATACTAAGCCAACGTTGTTCAATGTCTAGGTCTCGACCGAGTGCATTGTACAGGTCACGAAAGAAAAGGTTTAGCATATCAGGAAAGTCGTATACATCTGCAAATGAATAACGAGGGAATTCAAGTGTCCCGGAGGGTATTGTTCCAACAGGCTCAAAATGATAATCCGGGTGACCTATAGTTCGGTGTGCCCCTTTCACTGAGGCAATGACCTCGACGGCATATTCAGCCATCGGGCTTCCTGCAAGTATTCGAACATGATGCAACTGTGTTATCAGGTTTGCGAACATTGACAGAGGCAAATCGGGTGTGATGAACATCTTGAAATTTTCATCGTATGAGTTAGGGTAGCTGTTGTGGACGACCAACCCCAATTCGATTATTCCATCACAATAAATCTCGTTATAGAGAATGCTCTGTGGTAAATCTGATTTGTGTTCAGTCTTGGATAGAACCCTGAATCTCTTTTCTATCTCCTCACCTCTTACGCCTCTCAAGACGGGTCTCCAAGGGAAAGACGGGTTATGCATACCTGTAGGAAGGAGTTTGCGCGGCTCAAAGCCTTCTTGGTGCTCGAAAACATCAGTCCATGGCTTGTCAAGAGATGGGATGATACGGCGTTGATGAAATACACGTTCAATCCAAACGTTGTCTCTTACGGGAATTGCCGATAGGCGGATTCCGAAGGCGTCAACTGGGTTGACAAGGCTATTGAATTCTTCCTGAAACAACGAATCTCGCCTAGCGAACATCCGCTCTAGTCTTTCCAGTCCACGAGCAGCATTGAGTGTTGCGTCTTGGATTTCTCGCATCGTCATTTTCCTGCTTTGGTCGTTTCGTCGGACATAGCATTCTCGCGTTGCGATATCTCTATGAGGAGCTTGTCGCGACTTATCAACACGGATTACAACTAATCCACCTTCTTCGTCGGACTTTATGGGGAACACTTCAAGTGAAGGGAGGAGGGGTTCTATCCTGCCCAAGAAAACGGAAGTTAGCGTATCGGCCAAATCGGCGCAACGAGGGACTGGAACGATGCAAGCCGCGACTGGAGGCTTGTCCTGAGATTGGTCGATGCCTAACACAACGATTCCGCCACTGGTGTTTGCTAATGCGATGACTTGCCTGGTTAGGCGTTCTTTTGAGTTTTCTCCAATACTTCCGCCGGTCATCCAATCATCTTCCACATTGCCTGTTTTACGTGAAAGCTCTCTCTTGTATTCGATTTGTTCGCCTTCGGGGATTCCTGATCGGATGAGTTCATGGATGTCGTCGATGCCGATTTGTTCCCTGGGCTTTGAAAGAATGGAGATCATTACGCCACCCATGATTGTGGTGCTGATGTGGTTGAAGCAGACAGCGATGAACTTACCACGCCACGGGCCTGGCTACAATCTGATGGCAGGTGTTGGTCGTCACGGAACATGTTTGGGTGTGTTTAGGTTCTTGGTGCTTTGTAAAACATACTGACATTTTGGAGGTGGTGGTGGCACATTACTTTTGTCGATTGGTCAAGGTCGAATTGTCTGGGGGGTGTCGATTGACGGGTCACGCGTCGGCTCGAACCGACGCGGGGTTCGAACTACGTCAACACGCCAAAGGCCTCAAAAGCCTAGAAAAACTAGGCCTTGTCTACTTTTGTATATAATTCCCCAAAAGAGAAGAGCTAGGAGTGAGAAATCCTCACTCCTCTTCACTCTCTACTCGCCCTCCGGCCACATCTGCGGCCAGTACGGCCCCGCGAAGGGCTCGCCTTCCTGCGCGTGCGGGCCCAGGAAGATCAGGTTCGGATGATACTGCCGCCCGGGCAGATAGCTCGTGTCCCCGGGCATCATGTGTGAGATCAGGCACATGCGCGGCTCCCAGGTCAGGTTGGGGCCGGAGCCGTGCAGCGTCAGCGCGTGGTGGAAGCTCACCTGGCCCGCCTGCATGATGCAGGGCTCGTCCAGCCATTCGCCGCTGATCTGCTGGTTGGCGAAGCGGGCCTGCAGGCCGTCCAGGTCCTTGTGCCCGAAGGTGTTGCTGTCCTCCAGCAGCCCCCACTTGTGCGAACCGACGATTGTGCGCATGCCGCCGTTCTGCAGGTCGGTGTCCTGCAGCGCGATCCAGGCCGTACACATATTCGACGTGCTCGACGATTTCCAGTGCCCGTAGTCCTGGTGCCAGCCGATGTTGCCGGCCATTTCGTCCTTGCCGTCCGGTCCGATGCCCGGCTTGTAGACGGCCTGGTCATGCCAGAGCCGTACCGTGTCGACGCCCATGAAGCGCGCGCCGATCGCGCCCAAGAGCGGGCTTGTCGTCACCTTGCGGATCACGTCGCTGAGCCAGAAGGCGTTGCACTGCTGGCGCACGTCCGGCGAGCCAGGCTCCACCTCGTGCGCGCCGTACTGCGGCAGGATCTCCGAATCGTGCTCGCCGGCCCACATGCGCTCCTGCGCCTCACGCATCTCGGCGATCTGTTCGGCGCTGAACAGCCTGGGGCTGACCCAGTAGCCGCGCTCGCGGTACTCCGTGAGCACCTCCGCGGTGATCAGTTCATCAACGTTGACGCCTTCGACGACCGTTGGCGTCTGTGCAGCTGTCATGTCGGTCATTTTTTGCATCTCTCCATCAAGAACTCATCTCAGACCCGCATCCGCAGCACCGGCTGCTCGAACGACACCTCCAGGTATTTCATTTCGCGCATAGACCTGGTGCCGGGCGTCATGAAGTGGATGGCAAAGGCCCGCCGTTGCCGGTCGGTCTTGTTGGGCGCGGTGTGGTGCAAGGTCTGGCAGTGATGCAGCGTCACGCCGCCGGCCGGCAGGGGCACAACGACCGCCTTCGATTCATCGATCTCTTCCCCCAATTCGAGCAGGGCGTTGTTTTCGGCGAGCCGGCCGTGCTCCACAGAGCGAAAGTGCGTGCCCGGCAGAAACTGCATGGCGCCGTTGTGGAGGTCGACGTCGTCCAGCGTGAGCCAGCAGCTCACCAGGTTGGGCGGGCTGCATTTCCAGTAGGCGTTGTCCTGGTGCCAGTGCGCGGGACCGCCGTGGCGGGCCGGCTTGAACAGGGCCTGGTCGTGAAAAAGCTGGATATTCGGCCCAATCAGATCTTCGATCAGGTCCAGAATGCGATCGTTATAGAGCAGGCGGCGAAAATGGATATTGTATTCGCACATCTGCATGATCTGGAGAACCTTGGTTTCCCCGATCTCATGACTTCGGAACCTGGGATGGTGACCGTTATGCGCACGTTCGAATTCCCCGTCATATTCGCGGCGCAGCAGTTCGATTTCGTCGTCCTCCAGGATCTTGCCCACCTCCAGATAACCGTTCGTCCAGAAGCTGTTGATCTGCTCTTCGCTGAGCGCCTTGCGTTGGGCCGGCTCTTTTCGTCCGTTTGCAGACTGCATGGTTTGAAGTCCTTTCAGTTCTCGGTCTGTCCAGGAGTGCGAACGATGTTTCCAAATGATGAGAAACTGCCCAGGGTAGACTGGCTGAGAGAAACTGAATAATGCGACCAAGCTTTCAGGAACCGGTTGCTGCGGGCTAGACGCGCATCCGCAGCACCGGCCGCTCGAACGACACCCCCAGGTACTGCATCTCGCGCAGCGACTTGGTGCCCGGTGTCATGAAGTGGATGGCGAAGGCGCGGCGCTGGTTGTCGGTGACGTTCGGCGCAGTGTAGTGCAGGGTCTGGCAGTGATGCAGCGTTACACCGCCGGCGGGCAGGGCGATGACGGCAGCCTGGGACTGGTCAACGTTGTCGCCGTAGTCGAGAAGAACGCTGTCGTCGGCAGAGTCTTCATGATCAACCGAGTGGAAGTGGGATCCGGGGATGAACTGCATGGCGCCGTTGTGAATGTCGACGTCGTCGAGCGTGAGCCAGCAGCTGACCAGGTTGGGCGGGCTGCATTTCCAGTAGGCGTTGTCCTGGTGCCAGTGGACGGGGCCGCCGTGGTGGGCCGGTTTGAAGAGCGCCTGGTCGTGGAAAAGCTGGATGTTGGGCCCGATCAGGTCCTCCACCATATCGAGAATACGGTCGTCATAGAGCAGGCGGCGAAAGTGAATGTTGTATTCGCACATCTGCATGATCTGGAGCATCTGCGATTCAGCCTGGTTCTTGGCCTCCACGTCGTCGGTATCTTCGATCGACAGGTTGCGGAACCTGGGGTTCTGGCCCTTGCGAGCCCGTTCAAATTCGTGATCATACTCCCGCCGCAGCAGCTCGATCTCGTCATCTTCCAGAATCTTGCCAATCGTCAGATAGCCGTCGATCCAGAAGCGGTTGATCTGTTCTTCGGTCAGCGCCTTGCGTTGGACCTGCGCCTCATTTCCGTTTGCACTCTGCATAGCCTGTACTCCAGAGTTTGTTGGTAGCCGGTCCCGGCAGTTTGGGACTGCCGGCATTTGATTCCTCGAATCGGTGTTTCAGGTCTATTAAACTACCACGTACGGGTGGGGTTACTGAAAACCGGAAACGCCCTTAACGTCCGGCCAGGCCGGAGAGGGCGACGCCGGAGACGAAGTACTTGTTGGCGGCAAAGAAGACGACCAGAACGGGGACAAGCATCAGCGTGGCGACGGCCATGATGAGCCGGAACTCGGTGAACTGCTCATCGCCGAAGTAGCGCAGACCCAGCGCCAACGTGCGCGTTTCTTCGCGGTTTGTATAGATCAGCGGCGATATAAAGTCGTTCCAATGGTGGATAAAGGAAAAGACGCCCACGGCCGCGATCGCAGGCTTGGTGAGCGGCATCGTAATCATGAAAAAGATGCGCACGCGCGAGGCGCCGTCGACAACGGCCGCCTCCTCCATCTCCACCGGCAGCGTCATAATGAACTGCCGGATGAGGAAGATGTAGAAGCCCCCGCCTCCGAACCAGAACGGCAGAAAAAGCGGCCACAGCGAATCAAACAGCTGCATGTATTTGAAGAGCAGGAAGCGCGGAATCAGCGTGACCGCCCAGGGCAGCATCATCGTCGAGAGCGTGAGCCCGAACCAGACGTTGCGCCCATAGAAGGGGACGCGGGCAAAGGCGTAGGCCGCCATCGAGGCGGTGAGAAGGGTGCCCAACGTGGCCAGAAAGGTGACCAGAACGCTGTTGAACGTGAAGAGCCAGAAGGGAGCCCGACGCCAGGCAACCGGATAGTTTTCAGGGTGAAAGGAGGAGGGGATCCACTCGGGCGGGTAGGTGAATTCGGCGCCGGCCGGCCGTAACGACGTCATAACCAGCCAGTAGAGCGGCATCAACGAAACGAGCGCCCCAAATGCCAGCAGAATGTAGGCAGCTAACTTCCCGGAAATCGATCCGATATACTTTTCTTCTCTATCTACCAATGCATACCTCCGAAAGAGCAGCCTATGGACCGGGGCTCGCGATCACAACCGGCCACCGGCGTTCTAGCTCGGCGCTTCGCCGCTCTCATAGTAGACCCAATTCTGCGCAAAGTAGAACTGAATGGCGGTAATCACCAGGATAATCATGAACAGGATCCAGGCCAGCCCGGAGGCATAGCCCATCGAAAAACTTTCGAACCCCTTGCGATAGATGTAGAGCACGTAAAAGAGAGAGGAGTTGATCGGCCCGCCCTTGGTGGCGATAAATGCGACGGTGAAGGTCTGAAACAGATTGATAATGCCGATAATGAGGTTAAGGAAGATGACCGGGCTGATCAGCGGGACCGTGATTCTGATGAAGCGGCGGAAGTTGCTGGCGCCGTCGATCGACGCGGCCTCCAACAGCTCTTCGGAGACGCCCTGCAGCGCAGCCAGAAAGATGACCATCTGCTGCCCCACCGACCACAGGCTCATCAGAATCAGGGCCGGCTTGACGATCTGCGGATCCCACAGCCAGTTGACCGGCGAGACCCCAACCAGGCGCAGAAGCGAGTTGATCAGGCCGAAGTCGAAGTTGAAGATCCAGACCCAAAGAAAGACGTTTGCGACCGCCGGCGTAACCGTCGGGATGTAGTAGACGGTGCGAAAGACGTTGACGTAGCGCACCTTCATGTTGAGCAGCACGGCCAGGAGGAGCGCCACGAGAAGCTGGGCGGGCACGCCGAGAAAGGCGAAGTAGGTGGTATTGTACAGCGAGGTGTAGAAGAGATCGTCCTGGAAGATCTTGTCGTAGTTCTGGAAACCGACCCATTTGGCGTCACCGAAACCGGAGTACTTGGTGAGCGAAAGGTAGCCGGAGGCCAGCATGGGGCCGACGATAAAGGCCAGGAAGCCGATTATCCAGGGCGCGAGGAACAGATAGCCGGCGATGTTGTCGGCTTTGACCTTGCGCGACCATCTCGGTCTTTTTGTCTGAACCGGGCTGGTTGCCCCCAGCGGCAAGGCGTCTGCCATGGGCCTCTCCCCGCATTGAAAGGCAGATAGCGGCCAGCGGCTCTCACTGGCCACTGACCACTATCCGCTGATCACTGTTTACAGTCCGGCTTCCTGGATCTCAACTTCCACTTCGGCGATGATGGCATCGACTTCGGCGGCGACGTCGTCCATCGCCTCCTGGGCCGTGGCATCACCGAGGATGATGCGGTCTTTGGCCGCCTGGATCAGGTTGTCCATCTCCTGCTGACGCGGCAGGTGCGAGAAGGCGCGGATGTTGTTGAAGGAGTCTTCCCACATCTCCGCCGTCTCCAGGCTCGGCTCAAGGCTGCCCAGCCATGCTTCGCTCTCGGCATGGCGCTTGACCATCGGTGAGGTCCAGCGCTCACGGATGATGCGGAATTGGGCGTCGTCCGAGATCAGGTACTGGCACATCGCCCAGGACTCGTCCACGTGGTCGGTCTGGAGGTAGATGCCGTGGGAGTTGGTGGCGTTGCGCACTTCGCGGTTGCCGTTCCACAGCGTGTTGAGCGGCACCAGCTGCATCTCCGACATGACGTCTTCGGGGATGAACTGCGCCTGGCCGCCGAGGACAAACTGCGCGCCCGGCCACTGCATGCACAGACGCCGCTGTCCCATCATCGCGACCCAGCCGCCGGGGATGTTGCTCTCGGCGGGGGTGGGCGCCCAGCCTCTGGCCACGGCGCCGGTCATGTACTCCCAGGCCTCGATCGCCTTCGGGCTGTTGAAGGCAGACGCGGTCTCGTCCGCATTCCACACGGTGGCGTCGTTGCCCCAAATCCAGACGCACTGCATGCGGATCGTGCCGCCGCCGGGCAGGGCGCAGCCGTAGACGCGATCTTCGCCTTCGCCGCCGCTGACGGCGTCCATGGTGTTGTCGAAGGCCTCGATGTCCCATTTGCCTTCCGCCCACAGCTCGGCCGGGTCGTCCATGCCGGCCTCGCCGACCATGCTGCGGTTGTAGAGCATGATGGTCGGGTTGTCGGAGCGGGGAATGGCCCAGCGCTTTCCGCGCCAGACGTTGTAGTCCCAGGCCTTGGTCATCTCGTCGTCGCCGACGCCGAGGGTGGGCATCAGCTCATCCAGCGGCATGAGCGCGCCGCGCATCGCCATGGTGGCGTTGTGCATGGGATGGACGTCGAGCAGGTCGCCGACGGTGCCGCCGGCCAGGCCGGTGAGCACCTTGGGCTCATAGTCGCGGTGCGGGATGATGAGCGAGGAAACGGTGACGCCGGGGTTGATCTCCTCGTACTCGGCCATCAGCGTGTCCCACAGCCCTTCCGAGCGGGCCATCGGCTGGTTCACCCAGAACTCGATGGTCACCTCTTCCATCGCCGGCGCTCCTCCTCCGTCGTCTCCCGCCATGGGTGCGGCAGCAGGCGCGCAGGCGGCGATCAGGGCGCCGACAGATGTTGCGGTTGCCACGTGCATGAAGTCACGTCGGCTCATTGCGCGTTGTGTCATTTTGCGTCGCTCCTTTGAATGGTGAATTGGACTCGTAGAACGGACAGTCACTGGCAGATATTTCGAAGAACTTGCGCCGCGCAGCCGGTTGAGGTTGCAGACGGCTGTGAGGACCTGCCTGAAACAAGATGGGGCACTGCGGGTGAAGATAACACGGGTTCGGGATGGTGTCAATCAGTTTTTTGGGGCGGGGACTGCGCCGGCGCGGGATCTGAGCCGCGTCTTGCCGCGTTCAGTCCACTGGTGCGCAGGTGCCTCCCCGATTGAACTGGATTTCAACTATGCGGGGACGCCGACAAGACGGGGAATATCCCGAGTGATTGATTTTTCGAAATCTTCCAGGCCAGGATACTGTTTGTCAGCGTTGCGGGTGAGGAAGATACGTTCTTTCCTGCCCAGCGCTTCCATGTCCTCATGGACGACAAGACTGGTGAACAACAGGTCTGCTTTCTGAAACTCGAGAAGAGCAAGTGCTACAACTTTTGCCTTATCGTTGCCGCGGACTCCAAACACATAGAAGTTCCAGCTGTCGAGCCTCAGAGACCAGTCCACACTGACAGGGTAATCGGACAAAGGGAACTGATTGGCACTGGGAGAGAAGCTCCTCAAATCTGTTGTTACGTAGGCTTCCAGGTCGTCGTAAAAGGCGCTGCGCGTGATCTCTCGACTCCAAAAGCGCATGTTGCACACTTTCTGCGCGCAGCCCGCGAACTGAAGGATGCTTTCATAGAGTCTGTCCATGTGAGCATCCAGATAGAGGTTTCCCTCTTCATAGCCGACGCCGTTGTTGATGAGAATGCTGTCAAAAATCTGCTGGCGCGTAGGTGTGGAGATGTCGTAGGTATAGGAGAGCCGCATGAGGGTCAGGCCGTAGTCGCAGATGCGGACGAACTCGTCCCCTTGTGGGCTATCCTGCAGGTAGATTTCCACCATATCGCCGTCTTCGTGGTGTATGGGCAAGATGAGTTGGTGGTTCCCGGGGCGGCGTTCGTAGAGATCGAAGCCTGCAGTACGGGACTGTTTGAGTGATTCTCTAACGCTATTGATGTCCATTGAAAAGCCCAAGTTGAAGCAGTTCGGGGAAGTAATCCCCATAGTTTGCTACGTGAAAGTCGTCAAAGAAAATTCTGAGGGCTTCATCAAACGTGCTGTATCTATAAGTGATTTCTCGGTGTCGTTCCTGGGGTTGACTGCTTCCGGAAGCTATCTCTTGTTCGGTGATGCGATGAATGTGCGACTGGGCGTAGTGGCCGTCGGGATGGCGACTTGATTCGCCGTGGGCGCCGTTGTATCGAACAAGCGTAACGATCTGGTTTCACGGTTCTCCACTTCAGGCAGCGAGCTGCACATCGCTTTGCAGGGCTTTAGAGCTTGACCGTGCTCTCTTGCTTGCCCTATGAGGAGCACAGTAGATAACTCTGGCACATTAGTATCAAGACTTCCAAAAGGGATGGACGTCGTCCTTAAGCTGAACACCCTCCCAACTGCTTGCTCCAGATAGCTGGGAAGCGGAACCGGTCAATACACCGGCTCTGTCCCTTCATCCAGAATCGCAAGATACCGGTCGTACATGAACAGCCGGTTACGGCGCTTTCCCGTGATCTCACGTGCGATCCCTTGCTCGACAAGTAACTCCATCGCCCTGGTAGCGGTTGGGAAGGAGAGTGTTGTGCGCTTGCATACCTCAAGCAGAGATAAGATCGGCCGCGCCTTCAATGCCTCGTGTACACGCACGGCTGAGCCGGCGCGCCGTCCAGTCGTTTCGATGCGGTCGTGGTTTTCCTGGAACATCCGAGCAATCTGTTGTGCAGCATCGAATGCGCCTGCGGCCGTCCCCCGGACGCCTTCGAGGAAAAAGGCGAGCCATTCCTCCCAGTCGCCGCTTTGGCGCACGCTATTGAGCAAGTCGTAGTATCTGTCCCTGTGCTGCTTAAAGTAGAGGCTCAAGTACAGGAGCGGCTCGCGCAGCACGCCGGCCTGACACAGCAGCAGTGTCACCAGCAGTCTGCCTACGCGCCCATTGCCGTCGAGGAAAGGGTGAATGGTCTCGAACTGCACATGGGCAAGGCCGGCGCGCAATAGCAGGGGCAGCCCGGCTTCTCTGGCATGAAGGAAGCGTTCCAGTTCGGCCATGCAGTCGGGCACGGCGCGGTACGGCGGCGGCACGAAGTCAGCGTTGCCGGGGCGTGAGCCCCCGATCCAGTTCTGGGAACGGCGGAACTCGCCAGGCATCTTGTCGCTGCCACGCCCCCGCGACAGCAGCACGCCGTGGATCTCGCGCAGCAGGCGGTTGGACAGCGGGAAGCCTTCCCTCAGGCGGCGCAGGCCATGCTCAAGCGCAGCTACGTAGTTCGAGACTTCGACCACATCATCGATGGGGACGCCGGGCGCCTCCTCCAACTCGAAGAGCAGCAGGTCGGACAGTGATGACTGCGTTCCTTCGATCTGGGAAGATAGAACGGCCTCCTTACGTACAAATGTATAGAGGAACAGTGTCTGATCCGGCAGGAGAGTTGTGATGCCGTCGAGACGGCCCAAGGCCAGTAGCGCTGCTTCAAGTGTCTGCTGCAGCGAGCCGTCCAGGGCCAGCGGGGGCTCTGGCGGAAGCGGCAGCGGGACAAAGGCGCGTACCTGCTCGTCTCCGGTCATCGTAACTTCGTAACTGCCGGCCTCGCCGCGCCGCATGGCGGTCAGTCCCCTATTAAAGTTATGTGTATAACGGATTCCGCTATTAACGTTTGGGGATCTAAGTGTTAATAGCGGGGAGGAGTATACCACTCTATGGGGCAGATGAGGAACGGCTCGCGCGCGACTCATTGATGACCCGGAGATGTTCGCTCCAGTCCGGTTCCACTTCGGGGCCGTCCAGGTCGTCACAAGCCCGGAAGAACGCCATAGCATCTTCCGCCGAGGCGAAGGGTCTGGCGCGCGACTGACTTTCGAGGCGTGCCCGGCCGGCAGCACACAGCCACGCGCTCAGTGTCATGCCTTCCCGCCGTGCTTGACGAACGAAGAGGTCGCGATCTGAATCGGGGATTTCGATCTGAACTTGGGTCATCCCAATCGTTCCCTTTCAATGTAAATGTCAGGAACCGCTGAACTGTCGTCAACCGCTTTTTCGAATCGCCAAATCAATTAAGTTCGGCATCCCAAAAGGCATGTCAACACAGAGCAACTACATCACTACTCTTCCGTCCGAACAGTTGCACTCCAAGTCTTGAGCCACAGTGTCACCGAGTTCCCCCTTTCTGGTACTTGATCAACAAACTCCTCCCAATCTGCCACGAAAACAGCAAGATCCCCCTTGACATATCAGAACATATGTACTATAATATCCAGACTATACCCTCGCGGCCCGGCAACCACCGGCCTCCACCGCAGGCAAGAGGCTCGACCCAACAGCAAGGAGCGACCCATGAAAAACGACATCGCCAAGACCTCGATCGGACGTGTAGCCCTCCTCTCCTCAAGGCCGATTCTGGCCCTGGTGGCCGCCATGTTCGTCGCCGACCTGCTCGGAAGCATGGGTTGGGTGCAGGGCCGTATCCAGGGGGAGACGCTCTTCTACCTCTTCAACAACCCGATCTCAAACTGGGGCGTCATGATGACGTTGCTGATCTGGATGCTCACGACAGGCATCCAGATGGTGTCGAGCGGCATGGCCTACCGCGCCAAGACCAACCCCTACATGGCCGGCGTGGGCTTCTACATCTGGCTGTTCGGCTCGATTCTCGGCCGCAAGAGCCTCAAGTTCAACAGCGCCAACTACGGCTCGGTTTTTACGATCGAGTACGGCAAGCTGGCCAAGGAGTGGTCGGGAATGTCCTTCCTGATCGCGCTCTACTGGCCCTCACAGATTTTCGACATGGCGACCGACGCCAGCTTCTATCTGACCACGCCGCTGCGGGCCTTCAACCTCTTCTTCGCCTTCTCGTCGCTGGTCTCGGAGCAGCTGGCCTACATGGCGAGCGCCGCCAAATCGCTCGGCGACGAAGCCCTGGAGGAGATGCGTGGCTACCTATAGGTCGCTATTGCAGCAGGACCGCGGTTGGGGTCTCTTCTGCCAGATGTCGGTTGCGCCGCTGATCGCGGGCACGCTGGAATGGCTGATCGCGGTCGGCGCCTGCTGGTTCATCGGTGCGCCCTACGCCGCGCCGTGGACGTGGCTGGCGCACCTGGCGGCTGCCTACCCCCGGGCCGGCGCGGCCACAGGGCTGCGGGCGCTTTCGCTAGTCTGGGCGGGATGGGAATTCCTGCGCACCGGCATGGCGTGGGGTCAGCTGACACCCTACCTGTGGTTCGTGCTGATCACCGCGCTGGCCGCGGCGCCGCACCGCTGGGGCGTGTGGGCGGCGCGCATTGCCGTGCACGGCCTGGCGCTCTGGTTTATCCTCCAGATCGATCACATTTCCGGCTTGATCGGCCTCGTAGGACTGCTCCTGCTTCTGCTCTGACCTACCGTGGAAAGCCCCCTCTAGCTGCCAGCAACTGCCTCCGCCTCCGGCATCACCACCTCGTATCCCTGGCGGTTGTTGGCCGATTCGCGGGCCCACAGGCAGGTCAGGGCGCTGAGGATCCCGGCGTCAATCGGGCTGCGCGAGGGCCGCCGGTCGCGCATCGCCATCAGAAAGTCGAAGCTCAGCTCGCGGTCGCCGCCGAAATGGGGCATATCGCCGCTGAAGTCGATCGTCTCCACCACAGGCGAGGTATGGCTGAAGATCTTGATGTAGTTCTCGCTCCAGTTGAACTCGATGATGCCGCGATAGCCGTAGAGGCGGGCGCCGCGGCGGGCGCCGCGGTAGCGGGTGAAGAAGTTCTGCGTGTAGCTGACCTGGACGCCGTTCTCATACTCCAACATGCAGGTGCCATTGTCCTGCAGCTCATGCCCCTCGGAGAAGACGCAGAACTGATCGTCGCGGTAGACCTGCTCTTCGGCAAAGCGGACGCGGCCGCCTTCAAAGCCGCTGCGGAAGCGCACGAACGGGCTCTCCGGGCACGTTTCCTGCTCCGAGCAACTGTTGCACTGCAGATCCCAGGGCTTGTCGCCGCCGTAGACGCGGCGGGAATTCATCGCACTGACCCAGTGCGGGCGCGCGTCGAGCAGATAGTTGATGTAGTCGACGTCGTGCGTGAACTTCTGCAGCCATAGCCCGCCATCCATTTCGTAGTTCCGGTACCAGCTTCTGAAGTAAACACTGCCGTAACCGACGTCGTTGAACGCGACCACCTGCTCGACGCTGCCCACCTGGTCCGATTCGATGATCTCGCGCACCTTCTGGGCGACCGGGCTGAGCCGCAGGGGAAACGATACGACTGTGGGCGCAGTGTGGTCCTTGTAAGTTGCGTGCAGGCGGCGCACCTCGTCGAATGTGATCGAGACCGGCTTTTCCAGGAAGAGCGGGAGCTGCGTTGGCGCTACTTTGATGGCCATCTCCGTGTGCAGATTGCAGCGGGTCCCGATCATGATGCCGTCCAGTTCGTCGGCCCCGGCCAGCAGTTCGTCGGCGGTTTTATGGAAGCGGGCACCGGCGAGGAAGGGATCGTTACTGGCCTGGATAATGTCGCAGCGCGGGTCGGCGACGGCTGCTACTTTGTAGGGAATGTCGAATATATCCAACCCTTTGGCCATGTTTGAGATGCGGCGGCCATAGCCGATGATGCCTATGCGTAACATGACGGCTCCTTTCAAGAGACGTTTACTTCATTTCGCTGTCGCAGAACGATGTTGCTCCGAGTAGACTCAACTTTCTTCACCCAGATAGGCCAGCACCGCGGCGCCGGTGCGAATGCCGGCGATGAAGCGCTCCACCTCCAGGTTCTCATTGGGGGCATGGTTGGCTTCGTCATGGTTGGCGTAAGGCGTGGTGAAGGAGTGCACGCCCAGAATCTTCGTCCAGGCATAGTCCGGCAGGCTGCCGCCCATCGCCGGGACCAGCAGCGGGTCTTCCCCCTGGGCCGCGCGAAAGGCCCGCTGCAGCGGCCGTGTGTAGGGCGAGTCCAGCGGCGTGCGCGACGGCTCCATGCCGCCCTGGCGGATCACTTCGACCTCGGGCGCGTGGCGGCGGACATGCGCCTCCACTTTGTCCAGGATTTCGTCGACGCGCTGGTTCTCGATCAGGCGCATGTCGCACTTCACCGTCGCCTCGCGGGGCAGCACGGTCTTCGTCCCCGGCCCGCCGTAGCCTCCGTGGAAGCCGTTGATCGTGAAGGTCGGCCAAGCCGCCAGGCGGTCGAAGAAGGGCCGCTCCTGCGGTTCATCCAGCCGCGCCAGGCCTGCGCCCTCCATCACCGCGGCCACGTCAACCGGCAGGGCATCCAATGCCCTGCGTTCCAGATCGCTCAGAGGCGCCACATTGTCGTAGAATCCGTCGATCGTGATGGCGCCTCGGCTGTCCTTCATCGTCGCAAGCAGATGGACCAGCGTCCAGATCGGGTTGGGCGCGACGCCGCCCCAGTTGCCGGAGTGGAAGTCCCGCTGCCCGTGCACCGCGCGCAGTTCGAACGAGGCGATCCCGCGCGGGCCGAAGTTGATGCAGGGCCGCCCGCTCTCAAGCACGGGGCCATCCGCGGTGATCACCAGGTCGGCGCCGGCCAGCAGGGCGCGGTGATCGCGCACGCAGTCGCTGATATGCGGGCTGCCGACCTCCTCCTCGCCCTCCAGCAGGACGATGACGTTGCACGGCAGGTTCCCGCTGACCGCCAGCCACGACTCGATCGCCAGAAGCTGGGCCAGGTGCTGCCCCTTGTTGTCGCCAACACCCCGTCCCCAGATGCGGCCTTCGCGTATCTCCGGCTCGAAGGGCGGCGAGTTCCAGGCGTCCAGGGGATCGGGCGGCTGCACGTCGTAATGGCCGTATAGCAGAGCCGTCGGCGCGTGCGGGCTTTCCCCGTAGCGGCCGTATACGAAGGGCCAGCCCGCCCCTTCCAGCAGCTGCGCCTCCATTCCCAGTTCCTGCAGGTAGCCGAACAGGAACTCTGCCGTCTCCCTGATCCCGATCCCGTGCGCGCTGATGCTGGGCTGGGCGACGTAGGCCAGCAGGCGGTCGATGAACTCCTGCCGGTGGGCGTCGACATAGTCAAATACTTGCGCCAGATCAGGAGGACTGCTCTCCTTATCGGCCAACTGTTTTCTCCTCCGGGCGTCTGCCCCGACTGCAAGTACCAGGCCGCCGGTTTGCGTTTTTCAAAAATATCTGATGATATGTCCAGGTGGGAACGACCCGATTCTACTTTATGTATACCAATTGTCAACTTGGCGGGTCTTGGCGCGTCAAAGGCGGCCAGTCTCTGCACTGGTCACCGATCACTACATGGAGCTGACCAATGAGATTAGGCGTAGTCGGCATGTTGCCGCCGGATCCCGCCGATATTCACGGCCCGCATCTGGTTGCTATCCGAGAATTGGGACTGACGGGAGGGGCCCTTTCCGTCTCAGCCAACGGTTCACCGCCGGCCTCCGCGCCGGTCTGGCAGCGCGTGCGGCGACTCTTCGCAGATGAGGGCATGGACCTTGTGCAGGTTGGCATCGGCTTCAAGGAATGTCTCTTTGACCCGGACGACGAAGTGCGTAAACGGTTGCTGGAGGACATTCGCCGCGGTCTTGGAGTCGCCAAAGAGTTGGGCGGCCACGCGGCGCTGATCCGCACCGGCAGCCTCAGCCCCAATGGCTCCTACAGCCCCCACCCGGAAAACCACCGCCCGTGGCGCCGCGGTGTGCTGCTGGAGTCACTCTCCTGGCTGGCCGAAGCGGCCGAATCGATCGGCCAGACGGTCGCCGTCGAAACGCACCTGCTCACGATTATGAACTCGCCCGAGTTCAACCGCGCCGTCATTCGTGATGTGGGCAGCCCGCGGCTGCGGGTCGTGATGGACTATGTGAACCACTTCCAGACGCTGCACCAGGTCTATGACAGCAGGGCCCGTCTACGCCATATTTTCGAATGTATGGGGCCGGTCAGCGCGATTGCACACTGCAAGGATATCAGTGTGCGCGACGGCTTCGTGATCCATATGGATGAGGAGATCCCTGGCGAGGGCGAACTGGACCTGGGGACCGCGTTGCGTCTGTGGCACGAGGAGCATCCCGACGGCTACATGATGCTCGAACACCTGCCCAACGAGAAGTATCCGCTGGCCTCGGCCAACGTGCATCGCATCCTGAGAAGGGACGGGATTCCTGTTTACTAGCGCTTGTAACTAACCACCAGCCGCTTCTTCACCGCTCCCGGTAATGCCCGGCGTCGACCAGCGTCGGGCTCTGCGGCATGCCGCTCACCAGCGACCCGCTCTGAACAAAACCCTCCTCGCGGCCATCCAGCTCCGCCATCAACCGCTCGCGCCAGAAGGCTATGCGCTCCGGCCGCGCCGCGGCCAGGTCGTGTAGTTCGGTCGGGTCTTCCTCCAGGTCGAAGAGCATCTCGCGCCCGCTCTGGCTGTACCAGATATACTTCTCGCGGCCATCGGTCAGCCACTGGTTGGAATCCGCGTTCATGAAATGCTCACCGTGCAAATGTTCGCGCCAGCCTTCAGTTTCGCCGCGCGCCAGCGGCAGAGTGCTGCGCCCGTCGACATGCGCGGGCGTGTCGGTTCCGGCGAGGTCGCAGAAGGTCGGCAGCAGATCGCGTAGCTCGACGACCTGGTTCACCTCTCGCAACGGTTCATCCGCCTGCCTGGCCTGGTGGTGCGGGCTGCCCGCGCGCGGCAGCCGCAGGATGAAGGGCAGCCGCGCCGAGCTGTCATACGGGTAGCCCTTAGCCACATGGTTGTGGTCGTAGAGCATCTCCCCGTGGTCCGCGGTGAAGACGATGGCGGTGTTGTCGAGCTCGCCGTTCTCAAACAGCGCCTGGAACACGCGGTTGAGGCTGTAGTCGATATGGCTGATCTGCGCGTAATAGGCCCGCCGTGCGTAGTCGCGCTGCGCTGTATCGGTCGGGATCGGACTGTCCAGCCCGCGCACCGGCAGACTGTCCGGCGCCCAGTCCCCCATGATCGGGTCCGGCAGCGGCTTCGTCAGATAGCGCTCCATGAAAGCCGCCGGCGGGTCCAGCGGCGGATGCGGCCGGTGGTAGGAGAGCATCAGGAAGAACGGTTTGGTCGGGTCGCGGCGGCGCAGAAAGTCGATGCCCATCGTGGTGACCCAACTGGTCGGATGCAGCATCTCGTCGTAGACCCAGGGCCGCGCCGCGTAGCCGTTGCAGCCCACGCCGGTGTCAATGTAGTCGGCTTCCGGGCCGAGCCGCTCCCGCAGCCACGGCGTGTAGTCGTCGACGAGCCCGTAGTCGTCCCGTTTGGAGCGTTCACGGTGCAGGTAGCCGTCGTGTAGGACCACGTTGTGGAAGCCCATCAGATTGCGCGAGGGGTGCGTATGCATCTTGCCGACGCACTGCGTATGGTAGCCGGCCTCCGCCAGCAGGCCGGGCATCGTGCAGTCGTAATGCCAGTCGATGCGGTCGTTGTAGCCGACAAATCCGGTATGGCGCTGGTTGAGCCCGGTGAAGATCGTCGCACGCGCCGGCACGCAGGTGGGCGTGGCCGTATAGGCCTGCGTAAAGTTGATGCCCTCACGAGCCAATCTGTCCAAGTGGGGCGTCTCCGCCACAGGGTGGCCGGTCAGGCTGAGCGCGTCGGCTCGCCACTGGTCTACGCAGATGAAAAGGATGTTGGGCCGGCTGTCGGCTGGCATGGTTCTTCACCTCGGATTTATGGGGATTGATGTTGTTGGGAGAAAAAAGCCGCCGGTAAGAACAGGGCACTGGCTGCGAACCACGAGCCGCGTACTTACCCCTTCAGACCGGTGATTGAGATGCCCTCAACGAAGGTGCGCTGGACGAAGAAGTAGAGGATGATGACCGGCGCGGTGGCCGCGGTGCTGGCCGCCATCATATAGGGCCACATCAGCTCTTCCTGGAACATGGTGCGGAACTGCTGCAGGCCAAGCGCGATCGGATATAGTGCCTCGCTATTGAGATAGATGAGCGGTCCAATATAGTTGTCCCAAGCGAACATGAACTGGATCAGTCCGATGACCGCAAGCGCCGGCTTGGCCAGAGGCAGGATGATACGGATGAGGATGCCCAGCTCTGTGCAGCCGTCGACGCGTGCCGCATCGGACAGCTCGCTGGGAATGGTGAGGAAGAACTGGCGCAGCAGGAAGGTATAGTAAGCGTTCACCCCAAGAAAAGTCGGCACGATGAGAGGTAGATAAGTGTTGAGCCAGCCGAGATTCTTGAAGGTGAGATAGAGTGGGATCATGCGCACCTGGAACGGAATCATCATCGTCGAAAGACAGATGATGAAGAAAATATCCCGTCCAGGCCAGCGGATACGCGCGAAACCGTAGGCAACCAGCGTGTTTGAGATCAACGCGCCGGCCACCGCGCCCAAGGCGTATCTTAACGTGTTATATGTATATATCTCGAAGGGGCGGGAGGAGAGCGCCTCCGGGTAGTTGACCAGACGAATCGGATTCGGGATCCATATGGGCGGCACTGTGTATACCTGGGGGTCGGTCTTAAGAGAGGTGGAGAGCATCCACAGCAGAGGCCCGGCGAAAATGAGCGCCAGCGCAACCATCATCAGGTAAAAGAGCGCGCGTTGTACCGCCCTGAAAGGCGCGCGTTGCGAGAGCGGGAGATGCTGTGTCGGGCTGCTGGCGATGGCTTCGGTTTGTTGCATGATAGCGTTTGGCGGCGGGGCCCTTGCAGCTAGTCCGATTCCCCGGCGTAGTAGACCCAGCGCGCCGAGCTGCGGAAGATGAGCAGCGTAAATGCCAGGATAATGATAAACAGGATCCAGGCCTGGGCCGAGGCGTACCCCATCTTGAAGAACTGAAAAGCGTTGCGGTAAAGATAAAGGCTGAAGAACTCGGTCGATTCGTTGGGTCCGCCCTGGGTGAGCAGCCAGCCCAGCGTAAAGTACTGGAACATGCCAATCATGCCGGTCAACATAACGAAAAGGATCGCCGGCGTGCAGATGGGAACGGTGACGTGCCAGAACCGTTGCAGCGCGTTGGCGCCGTCGACCTCGGCCGCGTCCATCAGCGAACTGGGCACGTCCTGCAATGCCGCCAGAAAGATGACGATAGCGGTACCCTGCGCCCACACGTGGATGAGGATCAGGGACGGTTTCGCCAACTCCATCGAAGAGATGAAGGGGATGACCGCCCACCCCCAACTCTTGATAACGGAGTTGATCACTCCATAGTTGGTGTTGTAGACCCAGCGCCATACCTCCGCCGAGGCCACGGCCGGCACCAGCACCGGCAGGAAGAAGATGGTACGGAAAAGCGGCCGCAACTTCATCTTGCGATTGAGCAGGCTGGCCAGCAGAAAGGCCGCCACCAGCCCCGCCGGCACGCCGACCACCACCAGGTAGACCGTGTTGCCCAGCACGGTGCGGAACGTTTCATCCTTGACGAACAACTCGACGTAGTTCTCCAGGCCGATGAAGCGGGCCGGACGCAGGACATCGTAGCGCGTCAGGCTGTAATAGGCAGAGGCCGCGATCGGGTAGAGGACAAAGCCGGCAAAACCCACCAACCAGGGTGAGATGAAGGCCAGCCCCTTCAGAAGGCTGCGCGTCTGGGCAGGAGTCCATTGCTGTGACATGTCGGTGGCCCGTGTTCAGCGGCCGGCGGTCTTTGAAGGTGGCCGCCGGCCGCTGGTGTGCTGCACTATCTTTCTAACCAACCAGTTCGGGGAAGGACTTGAGCATCTCTTCCGTGCAGGCAGCCTGCATGTCGGCAGCGGCCTGTTCCGGATCCTTGTCGCCGAAAATGACGGATTCGTAGGTGCGGGAGCGCTGCTGGTTCACAAAGCCCTGAATGGGGATGACCGGGCAGGCCCACAGCTCATCGGCCTCGTTGACCGATTGCAGGAACCAGTCCAGGTTCTCATAACGCTGGTACTTGGGCAGGTCGGGGTCGTAGAGAGCCTTGCGGCCGCCCAGCCAGCCGGTATTGTCGAAAATGACGTTCTGGGCCTTTTCCTCCGAGCAGAATTCGATGAACTCGAAGGCGGCGTCGATTTCAGTAACACCGTTGGGAATGTACATCGGGTGGCCGCCCACGTTCTGAAAGGTGACGTCGCTGCGGTCACCTGAGACGGGCGCCCAACCGACGCCGAACTCCTTGTCGGGTGCGGAGTGGAACAGCTCTCCAGGGGCGTAGTAGCCGGTTACGATCATCGCCTGAACGCCGCTGGGGAAGGAGGAGGAGGGGCTCTGCGTCCAGCCGCCGAAGCTGGAGCGGAACGACTCCATCTGCTGTATACCGACATGGTCGGTGAAGCGCTTGATCGTCTTCAGCGCGCTGACGAACAGCTCGTCGTCGTAGTTGAATGTGTTGGTCTCGTCGTCCCACATGTCAAGGCCGTACGTGAGGGCCCAGAACTGGGGGATGTTGGTGGCCGGGCCGTTGCCTGCGGTGGCGTCGCGGGGATCGAAGCCGACGATCTCGACATTGCCGGCGTCGTCAAACTTGGTCAGCTCGACGTGCCACTCGAACATCTCGTCCCAGGTGCGAGGCAGATTCATGGGGTCAAGGCCGGCCTCATCGATGATCGCCTTGTTGTACATCAGGCCGTAGCGAGGTCCAGCCTCAAAGCCGGGCACGCCGTAGGTTTCACCCTGCCACTGCATCGATTCGAGCAGGCCGGGCACAAAGTCGTCACGGCCGATGACGTCGCTGTTGTCGATCTGGTCGTCGATGGCCATGACCGCGCCGCGCGAGTAAAGCTCGGCGTACTGGACGCAGCAGACGCCCACGTCCGGCGGAGTGCCGCCGGCGATCGCGGCCAGCAGCTTGTCATTCATTTCGGTCACGTGCAGGCGTTCGACCTTGACGTTGCGGTCCTCCTCGTTGAAGGCCGCGGCGACGCCTTCCATGGCCGCCATGCCGGTGGTGCCGCCCCAAGCGTGCCACCAGGAGATCGTGACAACCTCTTCGGCCGCCATTTCTCCCTCTTCGGGGGCGGCTGCCGGTGCGGCAGGTGCAGCGCAGGCCGCGATGGCCGCGCCGCCAATGCCGACCGCGCTCAACTGCAGGAAGCGGCGCCGGCTGAGTGTGGTATCGTGATTCATAGAGTTCGCGCTCCTTTTCGTTGGGAGTATGGTAAGAAATGTGAAGCGGATATAGTTGTTGTCGAGGGATACGTATGCAAGCATCTTGGGCCAGTCAGATTCTAGCGGATATGGAGGTAGAGTGCAAGCTTCTACCTGATCTGAGTAGACACGCCAAACAGTCAGACATCGCGGTCTGTCATCTCAATAGAGGAAAGAAGAACGATCAGAAATCGACCTTTCGCCGGCAATGCTTTTCATCCTCGAAACACGAAATTCCTGAACCGGACAACGTCTGGCCATCGAATAGGGGTCGCGTACAAGCAGATCAGCCAGTTGCCAGGCAGACCGACTGCAATCGCGATCCCGAAGGCTAAAGATTTTCACTGCTGACCTTGAGGTAATCTGATATGTCTGAATCGAAGACAATCTTTGATCCACAGCCGGTCACGCTGACCGGCGACCTGGTGCGCCTCGAGCCAATCACGCCGGCGCACGCTGCAGACCTGTATGCCGCGGGCGCGGATGAACTGATATGGAGATACGCGGCCCGCCCTGCTCTAAGCAGTGTTGCCGACGCTGAGGGGTGGATCAAGGCCTGTCTGGAGGAACTGGCAGCAGGAACACGCGTCACCTTTGCCGCAGTTCACCTGGAGACCGGCAAGGCGGTGGGTTCGACCGCCTACATCGACATCGTTCGCGAGCACCGGACACTGGAGATAGGCATGACATGGTACGGGACCGCGTGGCAGCGGACCGGCGTGAATACCGAGTGCAAGTACCTGCTGCTGCGGCACGCCTTCGAGGACCTGGCAGCGCGCCGGGTCTCCCTCAAGTCTGACAGTCGCAACGAACGGTCTCGCCGCGCGATTCTGCGCATCGGCGCAGTCGAGGAAGGGACACTGCGGAACCATCGCATTGCCCGCGACGGCGTGGACCGCCATACGGTCTATTACAGCGTTATTGAAAGCGAGTGGCCTGCCGTGAAGAAACGGCTGGAAGGGCTGATGCGGAGGTGATAGCCATTAGAAATGCGGGCATTTTCTGGCGAAGGCCCGCTCTTGTGATTCATCTGTGCACATCAAATCGTTTTGTTGTTAGCAAAGTGACGTTTCACTAACAACAAAACTGTTTGTTGTTAATAGATTGGGCTCAAAGCAGGGGGCGTTCTTCTACGATATTGAGCAGGTCGGTGAAAGCCAAGGTAGCAGGTTGACGCCCCCGTGCCTTTATGATTTCCTTCAGCAAGCCTCGATCCCTGAGGACCCGCAGGATATGTCTTGCAGAAGGTTCGGGAATATCTGAGTTTTTCACAAAATCAGTTGTTTGAAATATTGGTCTCGTAAAAATCCAGTCAAGCATCCTACCACTGTACTGGGAGTGCGTCGCCTCAACAATCAGTTCTTTGCGTTCATCATAGAGCTTCAGTAGGTCGTGGATCTTCTGCTGATTTGCACGCGCCTGCTCCGTCAGCGCGGTAAGGAAAAAGGCGCACCATCCGGTCCAGTCACCGTCGCGCGACACTGCTAGCAAACCATCGTAGTAATCATTACGGTGACTCTCAATATATTCGCTGATGTAGAAGCTCGGGGAAGATAAGAGCTCCTTTGCAAACAAGAAGAGCGGGACGAGCAACCTGCCCATCCGTCCGTTCCCGTCCAGGAATGGATGAATCGCTTCGAACTCTGCGTGGACGATGGCGAGTTGTAAAAGTGAGTCCAGCGGCTCTTCGTGCATGTACGATTCCAGCACATCCATGGCAGAGTTCAACTCTTCCACCGCACAGGGGATATACCGAGCCGTTTCAACTGTTGAGCCGGGCGGCCCAATCCAACAGGTGTCGGGCAGGCGTCGATATTTGCCGGGCGCCTTGTTATATCCCCGTACGCCCTGCATGAGAACCTCATGTGAATCCCGGACCAGCCTCTGTGACAGCGGGATCTCCTTCAACATGTCGATTGCGGCATAGAGAGCTAGCCGGTAGTTCAGCACCTCACGAATCTCGGCTTTTGCGGGCGTGCTTTCGTCCGACAGGTCTCCCTCCGCCTCGAATGTCAGGAGTTCGGTCAAGGTCGTCTGCGTCCCTTCTATACGGCTGGAAAGGACAGCTTCTTGCGAGGCAAGGGGAGACAGAAGCACATTGGCATTGGGCAGGCCCTTGAGCATTCCTTCGTATCCGGCTATCTCGGCATGGGCCGGGCCAATGAGTGGCAGCAACCTCTGCAAGTCCAGGTTTTGTGGTGGGAACTGTCCGGAGTGATATCGTACAGGTGTCATGGAAAGGGCACTTTCGAACTGCTTACGAATTCAATACAACCTGACATTACATCAAGTACGGCGATGGAACAACGTAAAGCCGGCGTGCTCAAATCCGATTCCGGTGTGCCCGCCCCACTACCTTCCCGGCGATATGAGTGCCAGCCCGCCTGTGCTAGAATTCCCAGTGCCGCGACCGACCTTTGTACCAGCCCATACTGAGAAAAAGCGTGCAGCAGGTATTGACCGCTGAGCAGGGCCATATCCTACAAAAAGAGCGCCAGCTGCTGGGCGACCTGCAGGTGACCCTCGCGCGCCTCGACGCGCCCGACGCCGACCTGGGGCTGATCCGCAACGCGCTGGCACAATTGGAAGAGCTTTTCCTGATGGTTGTGGTGGGCGAATTCAATGCCGGCAAGAGCGCGGTCATCAACGCGCTGCTGGGAGAAGAACATCTGCCCGAAGGCGTCGTGCCAACCACCAGCGAGCTGGTCCTGATCCGCCACAGCGATGCCGTTGACCAGCCCGGCGCGGACCGGGGCATGGCGGTGCGCCGTCTGCCGGTCCCCTGGCTGCAGGAAGTCAATCTGGTCGATACGCCCGGCACGAATGCCGTCATTCGCCAGCACCAGGAGCTGACCGAGCATTTCGTGCCTCGCAGCGACCTCGTCCTCTTCGTCACCAGCGCCGACCGGCCATTCAGCGAATCGGAACGCGCCTTCCTCCAGCAGATCCGGGACTGGGGCAAAAAGATCGTGATCGTGGTCAACAAGATCGAGCTGCTGACCACGGAAGCAGAGCAGCAGGAAGTACTCGAATTCGTGCGCCGGAATGCCCACGAGTTGCTCGGCGTTGCTCCGGCCATCTTCGCCGTCAGCGCCCGCCTCGCGCTGGAAGCGAAGACCTCTGGAGAGAGCAGAGAGCAGAACGACGACGCCGTAACATCATCTCCCCCCTCGCTCTGGCAGCGCAGCCGGTTCGAACCGCTGGAGCAGTACATTCTTGACTTTCTCGATGCAGGGGAGCGCGTGCGGCTGCAACTCTCGAACCCGGTCGGAATCGCGGCCGCCCTGATCGCCAACTACCAGGAGGTGATCAGACAGCGTCAAGCCCTGCTCAAGGGCGATTTCCAGGCGCTGGACGCCATCGACCAGCAGCTGGCGGCCTACCAGAACGATATGCGGAGAGACTTTCGCTACCAGAGCGACCGCGTCGATAACGTTCTCTACGAGATGGCGGAGCGGGGCGACCGTTTCTTTGACGAGAATTTGCGCATCACCCGCGTCGTCGAGCTGGTCAACAGTGAACGGCTGCGAGGTGAATTCGAGCGCCGCGTTCTGGCCGACAGCAGCCGAGCGGTCGAGCGTCATGTGGACGAGCTGATCGACTGGCTGATCGAGCGCGACTACCGCCAGTGGCAGGCGGTGATGGAGTTCATAGAGCGCCGCTCACTCCAGCACACCGACCAGATGATCGGCGAGGTGCGGGGGGAATTCGATTTCAACCGGCAGAATCTGCTCAAGAGCATCGGCCGCAGCGCACAGGAGGTGGTCGACTCCTACGACCGCGAGGCTGAGGCGCTGAAGCTTGCAAAGGACGTGCAACGGGCCATCATCCAGACGGCGGCTGTCGAGGCCGGCGCCATCGGCCTCGGCGCCATCCTCATCGTCATTCTCAATACGACCTTCCTCGATGTGACCGGTGTCCTCGGCGCCAGCGCCATCGCCGCGCTCGGTCTCTATGTTCTCCCCTACCGACGGCAGAAAGTGAAGGCGCAGTTGCGCGCCCGCATCGGCGACCTGCGCCGGCGGCTCGATACCGCCATCACCCAGCAGTTCGAATCGGAACTGACGGCCAGTGTGCAGCGCATCCGCGAGGCCGTAGCGCCTTACACCCGCTTCGTGCGTGTGGAGCGGGAAAAACTGGAGACGCTTGGGGCCGATCTGCAGCGCGCCGAGAGCGAATGGGCAAGGCTGCGGCGCAGTCTGGAAGAGCTGGCCGCAAGCCGCACTCCCCTGCCGTCATGACATCCTCCATCTCCCTGCTTCCCCTGGACGCCTCGCTGCACGCCGATGCGCTGCAACGGGTATACGAGCTGTCACCGGCTTACTGGGCGATGTATCACCTGGCCCAGGCGCCCGCCGGGCAGTCGGCGCGCGATCTTGAAGCGATCGAGACCGAGCCGGGCCGTATGGGGCTGGGGATTGTGGCCGCGAATGAGCCCGGAAACCCCCAGGCCGGCGCGCAACTGGTGGGCCTCATCGACTTCCGCCTGCACTGGCCGGACCCCGACACCGCCTATGTCGGCATCCTGCTGGTGGCGGAACCGTTCCAACGCCAGCGTGTTGGAACCGATGCCTGGGCCCTGCTGGAACCGTGGCTTGCTGCGGAGGGCGGCGTACATGAAATAAAACTGGGCGTCGAACAGTTCAACCCCGGCGCCCTCAGGTTTTTCCAATCTCTCGGCTTTACCCTGACCGGCGAGGCGCAGCGCATCCGTTCAGGCAAGCGCCTGGTGCGTCTGCTGGCAATGGAGAAGAAACTGGATAGCAGTGGCTGGCAGCCGCCGGCTGAAGAGACCGAGTTGACCACATGAGTGGGAGTGACGATGGGAGCGAATGACGGCAGAGTTCTGGAGGAAGGGTCGGCGGAGGAGACGATTCTGCGCGTTGCCGGAAAGCTGCGCGCCCTGAGCAACAGCGGCCTGTATTTCGCCGACAATCCCTACCAGATCGAGACCTTCGAGCAGATGCTGGCGTTATCTGCCGAGCTGACGGAGCTGGTGGACGCGCGCCCGCTGGCGGAAATTCAGCGCCAATTCTTTGATGATACCCGCTATGTTTCTCCATATGTGGTGGTGGATACTGCTGCCTTCGATGACGCCGGCCGCATTCTCCTGATCCAGCGAAAGGACAACGGGCGTTGGGCCCTGCCGGGCGGGTGGTGCGAGGTAAACGAGCTGCCGGCGGACGGCGCGGTGCGCGAGGTGTGGGAAGAGACCGCCTGCCGGGTTGCGCTGAGCGGGTTTCTCGGCATATTTGACAACAACTATCACGGCGGCGGCGGCCTGCACCATCTCTACTGCCTGCTCTTCGCCGCCCGTCACGTCGAAGGAACGCCAATCGTCACCAGGGAGACTCTGGACGTAGGCTGGTTCACGCCGCAGAATCTCCCCTGGGATGCCCTCCACGCTGCCCACCCTGCCCGCATCCGCTTTGCCTTCGAGTGGCAGCAAGAACCGTCCCGGCACCCCTTCTACGATTTGCCGCGGGGCCATCTGCACCCTACCTGGCAGCACAATACACGCCAGGAATGAGGGGAGAACTTCCCTCTGCCCGCTGTTCGTAGACGGATCGTAGATATATTGCACAGCAATTCGATCAAACCGGTCTCCGGGCCTTCCACTTTGCCCGGCCCGGAGACCGTTCCGCGCTCCAGTGTATTCACCCGGCGAAACGACCGGAAATCAACCTCTCGCGGATAGAAATACCGCAGACCCCGGCGCTTTCTCAACTGCCGGAGCATTTTGGTATTATATATTTTCCATTTGTGGACAGTAGCGGCCCAAAGTGGTAACATTGTCCCGATAGCGAACATTCGTTCATACTCCTCGAACTGCTTGACTCTTGTTGGGCGCCGTGACGCGGCCCTTGGTTAGCAGGAACCGGAAACGATTGGAGGCTGCATGGCGCTTGACAAACTGATCATACGGGGCGCACGCGAACACAATCTGCGCAACGTGGATCTGGAGATCCCACGCGATAAGCTGGTGGTGATCACCGGTCTCAGCGGCAGCGGCAAGAGCAGCCTGGCCTTCGATACCATCTACGCCGAAGGACAGCGCCGCTACGTCGAGTCTCTTTCCTCCTACGCGCGACAGTTCCTCGGCCTGATGGAAAAGCCGGATGTGGATCAGATCGAAGGTCTCAGCCCCGCCATTTCAATCGATCAGAAGGGCGCCGGGCGCAATCCCCGCTCAACCGTCGGCACCGTCACCGAAGTCTACGACTACCTGCGTCTGCTCTTCGCACGCGTCGGCCAGCCCCACTGCCCCGAGTGCGGTGACCCCATCACCCAACAGACACCGCAACAGATCGTAAACTCAATCCTGGAGATGGAGGAGGGCGCCCGTCTGATGATCCTCGCCCCGATCATCAAGGATCGTAAAGGGGAGCATAAGGGTGTCTTCGACGACCTGCAGTCGCAGGGCTACGTGCGCGTGCGCGTCAACGGCGAACTGTTTGAAGTTGGCGAAGCGCCCGAGTTGGACCGCTACAAGATGCACACAATCGAAGCGGTCATTGACCGCATCATTGTGCGGGCAGAACGGTCCGACCCGGACGACCCCGGTAGCGTGCTGCCGGGCACCGACCGCACAAGGCTCACCGATTCGGTTGAGACGGCGCTCAAGTTGGGCGAGGGCTCCGTGATCGTCTCGGAAGTAAAGCGCGTTCCGGTTGAAGGCAACGGCAGCCTGCGCGAGGTGGCGACCGACCGGGTCTTCAGCGAGCACTTCGCCTGTATGCGCTGCGGTCTTAGTTTTACAGAGATCGAGCCGCGCACCTTCAGCTTCAACAGCCCGCACGGGGCCTGTCCTTCGTGCGATGGACTGGGCGTACAGAAGGAGTTCGACCCCGATCTGATTCTGGACGGCGAACTCAGTATTGCCGAGGGGGCCGTAAGGCCCTGGCAAGGCTCGAACCCCGGCAACGGTGACGAGGGTTACTACAAGCAGCTCCTGCGTTCAGTCTGCCACCAGTTTTCGATTCCCCGTACGGCGCCGGTGAGGGAGCTGAGCAGTAAACAGCGGGATATCATCCTGTACGGACCGCCGGGACGGGAAAAGGTGCTCGTGCAATATCGCAACGCCCGCGGCTACGAGCGCAACTACGAGACGCAATATTCAGGTGTACTTCCCAACTTGCAACGGCGCTACCGCGAAACCGACAGCGACTGGATCCGCGGCAAGTTGGAAGAGTACATGGGCATCAACCCCTGCCCCGAATGCGGAGGACGGCGGCTGCGTCCGATGGCGCTGGCGGTAACGGTCGCCGGCAAGAGCATCTTTGACATTACGGCGATGGCGGTCAACGATTCGCTGACCTGGGTGCGTGCGGCCGCAGGAAGCAACGGCGCCGAGCCGCTTTTCTCCCCTCGGCAGCTCGCAATCGGCGGCCAGGTACTGAAAGAAATCGAAGCGCGGCTGGAGTTCATGGTGAACGTGGGGCTGGACTATCTGACTCTCAACCGCACCGCCGTATCTCTGTCCGGCGGCGAGTCCCAGCGGATCCGGCTCGCTACCCAGATCGGCAGCCAGCTGATGGGCGTTCTCTATATTCTCGATGAGCCGAGTATCGGCCTGCACCAGCGGGACAATGTGCGGCTGATCAACACCCTGCAGGGCATGCGGGATCTGGGAAACACTGTGTTGGTGGTCGAACATGATGAGGAGACCATCCGAGCAGCCGACTGGGTCGTGGATATGGGGCCCGGCGCCGGTGAACACGGCGGAGAGGTGGTCGTTTCTGCGGTGCGGAATTCCTTTGTCGACCACCCGGAAAGCCTGACCGCCCAGTACATTCGCGGCGAGCGGTGCATCGAAATTCCGATGGATCGGCGCGAAGGAAACGGGGAGTATCTGCACGTACGCGGCGCCACCGAGAACAACCTCAAAAGGGTGGACGTACGCTTCCCGCTCGGCCGCCTGATCGCAGTGACCGGGGTCTCCGGCAGCGGCAAGTCCAGCCTGGTCGTAGAGGTCCTCTACAAGCGGCTCGCACAGAGCTTCTACCGGGCCAAGGCGCGCCCCGGCAGCTGTGAGAGAATAGAGGGCATCGAGCATCTGGATAAGGTGATCGAGATCGACCAAAGCCCGATCGGGCGGACACCGCGCAGCAACCCTGCCACCTATGTGGGACTGTTTACACCGATGCGGGAGCTGTTCGCCAGCATCCCCGAGGCGAAAGCCCGCGGATACAAGGCCGGGCGATTCAGTTTCAATGTAAAGGGCGGCCGCTGCGAGGCCTGTCACGGTGACGGCATCATCAGGATCGAGATGCAGTTTCTGCCCGATGTCTATGTCTCCTGCGAAGAGTGTCATGGCGACCGCTACAACCGCGAAACGCTCGATATCCGCTTCCGCGGCAAATCGATTTCCGATGTGTTGAACATGACCGTCGAAGAGGCGCTGGACTTTTTCCAGAACATCCCCCGCATACGCTCCCGCCTGCAGACGCTGATGGCTGTCGGGCTGGGCTACATCCGCCTGGGACAGCCGGCGACGACGCTCTCGGGGGGTGAGGCGCAGCGGATCAAGCTGAGTAAGGAGTTAAGCCGGCGCGACACCGGCAACACCTTCTACATCCTCGATGAACCGACAACCGGCCTGCATTTCGAAGATGTGCGCAAACTGCTGAACGTCCTGCATGAACTGGCCGACAGGGGGAACACCGTGCTGGTTATCGAGCACAATCTGGATGTGATCAAGAACTGCGACTGGGTAATCGACATGGGGCCTGAAGGCGGCGGAAAGGGCGGCTACGTGGTGGCCGAAGGCACACCGGAGCAAGTCGCGACGATCGAGAAGAGTTACACCGGTCAGTTTCTGCAAGGCTGCCTGGAGGCTGTAGCCAGTGTCTAGCCGCCGCGGGAAAGTCCTTGCGCTGGTTACAGCCTGCGGACTAATGGAAAATGGAGCGAGGCGCATGTTGGGAGTTTACCGTCTGGTCCTGCTCGCATCTGTCTGTACGGCGCTAGTCCTGGCAGGCTGCGCACCCATCCAATCCGAGTCGCCGGCGTCGCCATCCCAAAGCAGGCCGCAGTCTGCAATGGAGCCGACGGCAACCTCCATGCCGGACCCGCCAGATACGCCAACTCCCGCCGCACGCAAACCGCCAGATCTACCAACCGCCGTCACACCGGAACCGCCGGTTCTACCAACCGCCGCTGAACCGGAATCCCCAGCCACGGCAGCCATCACCTCCCGGCCGGATGTGCCGTCCTCCGATTACTGGCTGGTATACGTTGATGACGCACGCGGACTGTCAATTTTTTATCCGCCGGAATGGGTCCTCTTCGATCCAACAAAAACGGAATTGGCAGAGCTTGTGGAGAAGCTGGGCGAAAAGGCCAATAGCGATGAGATCAAAGAGTTGTTGGAAACGTTTACACAGGCGATTCAGCAGGAAGATCTCTTTGTTGGCATGGGCTTCCAGTTTCCCAACGGTAGTTCCCGCGACACTCGGTTTGTAAACAATATCAATATCATTTCTTTTCACACCGAAGGGCTTTTCCTGCAACTGATAGCGCAAATGATCGCTGCCCAGTTGGACAGTCTGGAAGGAATCCAGGTGGACAGCGCCGAGGTGGTCGCTGGTCTGCGGCCCAATGGCGCGGAGGTAGCATCAGTCCGTTATCGCTCAAAGGGCGCCCTTTTCAATCAACCGGATCTGGAGATTATTGGCTGGCAGGTGGGCGTTCTTTCACCGGAAGCAGAGAGGATTGTCGTCCTTACCTTTAGTATCCGTAGCGAAGATTTTGCGGAGTTGGAGCCGCTGTTGACGGAGATAGTGCAGCGCGTCCAGTGGCTCCAGTGAACTGTGGTACGTGGCATTCTCTGTTCACAAGCCACTACTCACGGACAATTGAGGTTTGGAAGTACGTATGCGGGGAATATCATACTTGGTGCCACTATTCCTCTTTTGCTTTGGCTGGTTCGCTCGAACCGCCACCGAACTGCCGCTGCTCTCTGATTCAACCACCCCCCGTCGCGGGGTCTCGCTTGCCGGCTATCACGCGCCCGGAACCCCCGGCAAGCTTTACGTAACTTCCAGCGACGTCCGCCTTCCCACGCACTCTTCCTCTTCTCAGTCCCCCTCCCCTACCTACACACCGACACCAAGCGAAATAAATACAGAGGTCGCCCCGCCGCCTGCTGCTCCGGACACTTTCAAGGTCTCAGTCGACTGGCATGCATTCGAAGACGCAGCGCATGGTCTGACGCTCTTTTGTCCTCCGCAATGGCTTTTTTTCGACGGTTCACAGGCAGCGACCCTGCAGCAGGACATGGCAGCGATGGACAGAGCGGAAGTCGTGAATCTGCTGACGGAGCTGCGGTCCAGTGTACAGCTGAGCAGGTTGGTTGGCTTTGGCTTCGCCTTCCCGCAGGAGCCTCCCAAACTGCTGCATGCCAATAGCGTCATTGTGGAGATTTTCCCCGCAAAGGGCCTTGCGTTGTACGAGTTCGGGCAAGGCGCTGCCGCTGCCTTGGACCGGCGGACCGGGATCGACGTGGATAGCTTCGATCTGATCACAAGGCTGCGGCCCCGCAGGGAGGAGGCAGTTTCGATCCGATTCCGAGGCGCTGTGCCTGTCCCGACTACCTCCCAATCAATTCTGACCGGCGACCGGACAGCCGGCTGGCAGGTTGTCCTGCTCTCGCCCGATGCCGAATATCTGCTTGTTCTGACCTTTTCCGTCCTGGGAGAGATGTTCGAGGAGTTGGAGCCGTTGCTTACTGAGATGGTACGGCGCGTGCAGTGGGCCGGCGACCACCGTGAGACTGAAGCTGGGATTGGTCCGGTGACCATTACCAACCGGACGATGTACGTCCATAGCGAACCTTCCCCTTATAGTCCCACGATCGGCAAGATTGTCGCGGGAGAGCAGTTCTCGATCTTGGAGAGAGATTTTTCTGGGGAATGGTGGCGGATAAGCTACGGTGGTCAGCCCGGCTGGGTGTCCGATCGTCTCGTGGCTGCCAATATCCCGGATGCACCCGTATCGGTTCCGGTGGCGATGATCGAACGGCGCGTCAATGTCCGCAGTGGCCCGGGCGCCAGCAACCCTGTAATCGGCGTGGCGGTAGCCGGCCAGCAGTATCTGATCACCGGCAGAAGTGAGGCCGGCGACTGGTGGCGAATCGACAAAGACGGCCGGCACGGGTGGGTTTTCGGAGAGCTGGTCACTCCCCTTGATGTGAGGGGAGTTCAGGTGGCCGTCGTCAAATTCCCGGCTCCCCCGTTACTGCCCGTGACAGAGGCGCTCATGTCGGTCAACCGACGGGCGAACATGCGCGCCGGGCCGGACAACAGCTATCCTATCGTCGGCGAAGTCGTACCTGGACGGCAATACATGATTACCGGCAGGAATGCGGCCGGCGACTGGTGGCGCATCGACGAAGACGGCCGGCACGGGTGGATCTATGACGATCTGGTTGAGCTGGTCAACGAAGGCAGCGTACGGATTGTGGCCAGGTTTCCGCTTCCTCCACTACTGCCGGCCACGGAAGCGGTGTTGACGTTCAGCCGCCGCATGAACGTCTATAGCGGCCCCGGCGGTCGCTTTCCGGTAATCGACACGACCGTACCTGGGTATCAGTACCCCATCACCGGCAGGAATGTGGTGGGGAGCTGGTGGCAGATCGACAATCACGGCCAGCCTGGCTGGGTCTTCGGGCAATTCGTGGCTCCTGTCGAGCAGACGGATGAGGGCCAGTAGACTGCGGCCTATCGCGTCGCCTCCACCGTCCACCTCCACCGTCCACCTGAATGGCCCGGTAGGGGCAGGTTTTGTGCCTGCCCTCGTATCGATAGGGCCGGGCGGGTCTTCGCCCAATCGAAGATCGCAGCCATGCCAGGAAAAGGGACAAACGCAAAGCCGCCCCTCTTGCGCAGCGCCAAAATGGGACTGCGCGGGGCGGCCTTGGAACAAAGGTAAGTCTGGTCGGCCTCGCAAAGGCCGTACACGTGAGCACCCCGGGTAGGATTCGAACCCACGACCCTCTGATCCGAAGTCAGATGCTCTAATCCACTGAGCTACCGGGGCAGACAAGCACGCCAAAGTATAGCACGTTCAGTCCCCATTCTTCAAAAGAAAGGGCTGGTTCAAGAGTGAGTTCCGAGTCGTACTTCACGCCGGCAGGAACTCACTTCTCCCTCCCACTAGCTCTCTTCTCGCCCCTCACTATTCTCTGCATTCTGTGTGCGCCAACGCCCTGTGAAGGCGCGCAGCGCGTCCTCCGCGTCCAGGCCGCGCGTTCTTGCCAGGGCGACCAGGCACCACAGCAGTCTACCCAGCCTTTCCTCATCGCTGCCCTCCGGCAACAGGCCCTGCAACGCAGGATCGCTTTCCGCCAGCATGGCCCGGTCGAGAAGACCGGCCTTGTCGGCCTTGGCTTGCATTTCACGCGCCTTGCGCAGCGCCGGCAATGCCGCCGGCACGGCATCCAACGGGCCGCGCGCCGGTCTGTCCTGGGCCGCTCGCTCCTCCGCCTTGATCTCTTCCCAGCGCGTAAACAGCTGTTCCATATCGTCAATGTCATCTTCGCCGAAGACGTGGGGGTGTCGCCGGATGAGCTTCTCGACGCTCATCCGCACTGCGTCGGCCATCTGGAAGCGGCCCTCTTCGGTCGCGATCTGCGCGATCATCGCGATGATCCCGAGCACGTCGCCCAACTCCTCGGCGACATGCGCCTCATCTTCGGAGTCCATCGCTTCCAGCGCCTCCGCTACCTCATCAAGTAGAAAAGCCCGCGTGCTCGCCAGTGTCTGCTCCCGGTCCCAGGGGCAGCCGTACGGCGCGCGCAAGTGCGCCATTACCTCCTGCAGATCGGCATAGCTGCTGCGGGGTAGAGGGGGTACGTACAGGCAGGCGCCCTCGCCAATGCCGGTCGGCCTGTCAAGTTCTTCTAGCGGCACAGCCCGCGCACCGCGAGTTCCATTCCCGTCCAAGCAGATGATCTGTAGCGGATGGTCGTCAGGGTAGGCATTGCCCAGCACCGCACAGACCGCCTGCGCGGTTGGCCCGTCGGCGATGTCAAGTACTAGCGCCGGCCGCCCCAGGTCGAAAGGTGGATGATGGCGGTCGGCCAGGCGCGACGCGCCGATGATCTGTATGCCCTCGTGCGGGTCAATGCCGACGGACTGCGCAGCCGCAGCCGCCGCCCTGATTGGATCACATATGGTCATGGTCGTCCGATCCGGTCAATTGGACCGCCTGGACCTGTCTCTGACAGCAGGGAAATCTGCATTCAGCTTCCGGCAACTGTGCACTCTACTGCATCGTCTGTTGCCGGTCAATTCCGGCGGAATGGTGACACTGAGGCTTGGCATCGATATTGAATACTGATAAAGTAGGGCCCAGCCGCCTGTCACACGGCGCCCAATCCATCTTCCTGTTTAGCTAGGACAATCCGTGACGGATAACCTGCCCAACTGGTATACCCAGCCCGCCCGGCCCACTGCCATCACACGCCAGGGGCCGGATGGGCGCGAGGTTCGAATTTCGGTGATCGTGCCCTGCCGCAACGAGGGCCGCAACATCCGCCCCGTGCTCGAATGGGCCGCGCCCCATGCCGACGAACTGCTGGTCGTCGACGGCCACAGCAGCGACGACACGCGGGCCATTGCCGCCGAACTGGGCGCGACCTTCCTGCTGGATAACGGTAAAGGCAAAGGCGACGCCCTGCGCGTCGGCATCGCCCACGCCAGTGGCGATATCCTCGTCTTTATCGACGCCGACGGCTCCCATGACCCCCGCGACATTCCCGCGCTCGTCCAGCCGATCATCGCCGGCAACGCCGATCATGTGTCCGGCTCCCGCATGTTGGGAGGGAGCGACGAACTGCACGCCACCATCAATCAGTTCGTCCGTCTCTTTGGCAGCCAGGTGATCACACTCAGCATCAACTATACCCAGGGAGTGCGCCTGACCGACTCGCAGAACGGATTCCGGGCGATCCGGGCCGAGGTAGCGCGCAGCCTGGCGCTGGAATCAGAGATCCCTACGATCGAGCAGGAGATGGTAATCAAGACCGTGCGCAGCGGGTATCGGATCTGCGAAGTCGCGACCCACGAATATGTGCGCTCCAATGGAGAGTCCAACTTTCGGGTGTTGGATGTCTGGTTCCAGTTTGTCAAGAGTTGGCTCTACTATCTCTTCTTCTGGCGGCCGCCAAAGCGGACTGCAGAGAGCGTCAATGCCGAGAGTCCGGAACAGAGCGGCAACACCACCGAGGAGACGAATTCCCCCGGTTCTCACAAACTATCCGGGCCAGGAGAACAGATACCGAAAGCCAGCTCCAGGTAAATGTCCCAATCCCGTGAAACGGGGGAGGCGCCGCGCCGATTCGCTCCTGCTCTCCCTGTTGTTCGCCCCACGATTCGCCATCTGTTGGCGTTCTACCTCCTGCTTGCCAGCCTGTTCAGTTTTTTAACCCCGCCTTTTGAAGCGCCCGACGAAATCTGGCATTTCGCCTTTGTTCAACATCTGGTGACGCAGCGGACACTACCGGTCGCAGAACCGAATTCGCGCGCCCTCTGGCGGCAGCAAGGCACACAGGCGCCCGCCTACTACGCCGGCGCGGCTCTGCTTACCGCACTGATTGATCAGTCCGACTTCCCTGAACTTTTCGCCCGCGCCAACCCCCACCGCGCCATAGGTCAACCTGATACAGCCATCAACCGCAACTATCTGATCCACCATCAGCCGGCGGAACGCTTCCCCTGGCGCCGGTCAGTCCTTGCCTTGCACGTCGCCCGTCTCTTCTCCGTCTTCCTCGGTGCAGTGACAGTCTATTCGGTCTACCGCACTCTTCTCCTCCTTCTCTCCCCGCAAAATGCCCTGCTCGGCGCCGCCTTCGCCGCCTTCATGCCTCAATTTGCCTTCATCAGCGCCTCCGTCAGCAATGACAACGCCGTCAATGCAGCCGCCGCGCTTGTGCTGTGGCAACTGACGGAGATGCTGGTAGAGGGAGGCCGGCCGCAACGCAGCCGCCTGTTGAAACTCGGCGCCGCGCTCGGCTTGGCGCTGCTTTCCAAACTGAGTGGACTGGGCCTGGTCGGTGTCTGCGCGATCGCAGTTCTGTGGCTGGCCTGGCGCATCCGCAACCTGCGCCCCATCTTCGATGCTGCCCAGTGGACGGCCGTTCCCGCCGCTCTGCTCGCCGGCTGGTGGTACCTGCGCAACTGGCGGCTCTATGGTGACCCCTTGGCTTGGGAGATGTGGGAAGCGAACATCTTGTTTCGGGTCATCCCGGCCGGCCCGTCGCAGATCCTGAGCGAGTTGGGAGGCCTGGAACGTTCCTTCTGGGGGCTGTTTGGCTGGCTAAACCTTCCCTATCCGACATGGGTCTACCTGGCGTTGCGTGTTGTCGTCGCCGGCGTCGCGCTTGGCCTGCTGTTCCATCTCGCCCGGGAAACGCGCGCCGCCGGCGCCCGCTCTGCAACCCGGTTCAACCTCCGCGTGCCTCACGCCTTTCTCATTCTGTGGCTGCTCGTTCTGACCATTTCCTGGCTGCGCTTTATGCGGGTCGCGCCGGCCGCCCAGGGACGTTACTTCTTCGCCGCGCTGCCCGTTCTGGCGCTGCTCTGGACGTCTGGCTGGACGGGATGGGGCAGAAGATTCGGCCACCGAATCGGCTGGAGTGTCACCTCTGCCCTCGGACTGCTCACGCTGGCTACACCCTTCTTTCTGATCCAGCCCGCCTACAGGCCCCCGCCAATGTCAGTTCCTGACGCCGGTACGAACACTATCGTCTCTCCGACGCCCCGCTCTCTCTTTCTCGCCGGAAACACCGAGATTCAGCTGCAACATGCTGTCGCACTGTATGATGGTCAGCAAGAGCAGGCGAGCGAAACAGATCATCGAGTACCGACCGTTTTTCCCGGTGACGAAGTGCAGGTGGATCTGGCGTACCTGACCAACGCCCCGTTGTCCGATGACTTGTCCCTCTTCATCCATCTCGTGGACGGCACCGCACTGACAGTCGCGCAACTGGATACAATGCCCGGCGGCGGGCTGCGCCCGACCAGCGGCTGGCAGCCGGGCCGCCTTCTGCTCGACAGCTATACTGTTGTAATTCCGATGACGGCCCATACACCGAATCGGGCCAGTTGGCAGGTGGGCTTCTACGATCACCGCAGCGGCGAACGTCTGCCTCAAGTCGACGGCGGCACTGGCTATACGTTCGGCGAGGTGACCATCTGCCCCACTGGGTTCACCCCTTCGGACTGCCAGCCTGGCGGGAAGGCGGACGTTTCCCAGGACGGCGGCCTTAGCATCCCCATTCCACTGCACGTGCAGTTTGACGACAACATCACCCTGGCCGGCTACAACTTCAATACCCGTACCCCGGTTCCTGGCGAGGAGATGACCGTTATCCTGTACTGGGCCGCATCAGGACAGGTGGTCGAATCGTATACGGTCTTCGCCCATCTGCTGACCGACAGCTTCGAAATGTTCGGCGGCGCCGACCTGCAGCCGTCCCCGCCAACCGAATTCTGGACCTCCGGCGAGACTGTTGCGACCGTGCACACTTTCGCTGTCCCGCCGAACGCGCCTTCAGGACTCTATCAGATCGAGATCGGCCTGTACACCCGGCCCGATTTTCAACGCCTGCGCGTGCTCGACAGGATCAACCCGGCGCAAGAGGACCGGCTTCTCCTCGGTCCCCTGCGCATCGAGTAAGCGCCGAACCGGTTACAAACGCCCCAGTGCCTTGATCCGCAGTCCGATTTCGACTATGATTCGAGTGGCTGATGGGACCCGATCTGAGCTACGATGACAATGTTCACCACTCCCATCACTTGAACTTCGGTCGGAAAGGGACTACGCATGAGCCGTAGACGGGGCAGACGCCGCCGCTTGAGCCGCAACGAAAAGATATTCTACTTTCTCAGCCTGCTGATCGCGCTCAGCATGGTGTTGAGCCTTGTCTACGTGGCGATTACGCCCGCCGCCCCCTAGAGCGGCCAAAGATCTCCACCCCGGAAAGCGCAGGTGTGATGCCCGCGCACAGTCTGGACCGAATTCGTGACAGTCGCAGAACGTCGCGGGCTGGCTCTGGTAGCGATCGCCGTCCTCTTTTTCAGCACGAGCCCCGTGCTGGTGCGTTGGGCCGCCCGCTCCGTATCCTCTTTCGAAATCGCAGCCGGTCGTCTCCTGGTCGCCGGCATCGTCGTGTCCGGCGTGGTACTCCTCCGTAGCCGGGGTGCGTGGGGCGGCTCGAATTGGCGCGGCCTCCTCTCATCCAATTGGCCTCGTCTTGCCCTCGTCGGGCTGGTCGCTGCACTCCACTTCTTCTTCTACGCCTACTCTCTCGAGTTTACGACGATAACCAATAGCCTGGCGATCATGTATACCGCGCCCATTTGGGTCGCGCTGCTGTCCCGCTTCGCGCTCCGCGAACCACTGTCGAAACGCAAATGGCTTGGCATCCTCGTAGCTGTCCTCGGCGTGGCCGTCCTGTCGGGGTTCGAGCCGGCACTTGCGTTTTTCCGGCAAGGCGGCAGCGCATCATACAACTTCACCAGCCGCACGTTGATCGGTGATCTGCTGGCACTGGGAAGCGCTGTCACCTACGCACTCTACAGCATTGCCGGCCGCAGCCAGCGAGAACGTTTCCCACTTCTGCTCTACGCCGGCGCAGTCTACTTGCTGGCTGCGCTCTGGCTGCTTCCAGCCGCGGCCGCGACCCATACGCCCGGCAGCTTCAGCTGGCCCGCCGTCGCCAGCATCGTCGCCCTCGGTGTCTTCCCTCTGGCATGCGGCCACACCCTCTACAACGCGGCCCTGCGACGGGTGAACGCCACCTATGTCAATCTTATCGCTACGCAGGAGGTGCTGGGCGGGGTCCTGCTGGGCGCGCTCCTGTTGCGCGAGATCCCTTCATTCAACAGCATCATCGGCGGTCTGATCACCATCGGCGGAATCCTCATGGTGCTGCTTTAGATTCCGCTCTTCGCCATCTTCAGCCTGTCATCTGCCTGGCGGTTACTCTCGGTCGCCTCTGCCATCAACCTCTGCCATCAACCTCTATCCAAAGGTACCTGCGATGTATCGTGACCGCCTCTCACTCTTCCCCGACACAGTTGCCCTGCGTACCGACGAAAGCGGCAGCCCCTCGCTGCACGTTGGCGGCTGTGGCCTGAACAGTCTGGCCTCAGAATGGAGTACGCCTCTCTACATTTACGATCTTCAGACCATCGACAGTGCAGTCCAGGCCTATCAAGATGCCCTCAGCCGCCACTATCCCGGCCCTGCTGGCATCACCTATGCCGGCAAAGCATCTCTGAATCTGGCTATGGCCCGTCTGATGGCGGCGCACGGCCTGCTCTTGGACTGCACCGGCGTCGGTGAGATGCACATCGCCCGCACCGCTGGTGTCCCGCGAGCCCAGCTCCTGATGCACGGCGTCAACAAGAGCCAGGCGGATCTGCAGGCAGGTATCGCCCACGCCGGGACCATCGTCGTCGACAACCTTTCTGAGTTGGAGCGCATCGCCCACCTGGCGCCCGCCCGGGGCAGCGCGCCGGCACTCTGGTTGCGGGTACGGCCAGGCTACGCGGTGGACACCCATCACTTCCGCCAGACAGGACAGCACGACAGCAAATTTGGGATGGATGCCGATCAATGTGTTGACGCAATCGCATTCTGCCAGCGTAATGACCTGTCCGTGACCGGACTGCACTTCCACCAGGGATCGCATTTCCACGCTGCCGAGCAAGTTCTGCCCGCTCTTGAAGTGGTGTGTGAGTTGATGGGCCATTTGCAGCGGCAACTCAACTGGTGGCCCCAGGTGCTCAGCCCCGGAGGCGGTTGGGGCACCGCCTACCATGAAACAGATCTCCCTCACCAGTCGATCGAGCAATACGTCGCGACAGTTGCCGCGGCGATGGCAGAAAAGCTGTCGCCCTATGCCGTGCCCCTACCGCGTCTGCAGGTGGAGCCGGGGCGTAGCCTTGTCGCACGCGCCGGCATCGCCGTCTATAAGGTAGGGACTGTCAAACGAGCGGGAGGTCGGCGCTGGCTTCTGCTTGACGGCGGAATGGCCGACAACATTCGCCCGTCCCTCTACCAGGCGCGCTATTCTGCGCTGCCGGTTACAGACCCGCTGAACAGGGCGCCGATTTCCGAAAACGCCTGGCTGGCCGGCCCATACTGCGAGAGCGGCGATCTGCTGATCGAGGACCTGCCATTGCCCGAGATCAGATCAGGGGAACTGCTGGCCGTTCCGGTTTGTGGCGCCTACCAACTCATGATGGCCAGCAACTACAACGGAGCCTTGAGGCCGGCTGTCGTGATGCTGCGCGCAGGCGTCGCGCAGCTGGCGCAGCGCCGCGAAACGGTCGAAGATCTTCTGCTGCGGGATATTGATTGAAAGGCCGAAAGGGCAAGTGCGGCGGACTACGACTCGAGAGGGGGTTCTTCAGGCTGACCGACGAGCAGTTGGCGCACTACGTCATCAATGCGTCGTTTGTAACGTAGCAGTTCCCGCCTGCATTCCATCTCCGCTGAAGACTGTGGCTTGAACGACCGCAGCGTTTCCTCCAACTCCCAATCGATCTGCACACGGAACCGATTGATGACGCGCCCCCGCAAATACTCCCGCATCTCCTGCGCAATCACCGTGTCGTAATGCAGCAGGTCATCATGCAGGTCAACCAGGCGGTCGGAGCCAATGGCAGGAATCGGCAGCGACCGCAGCGTTTCCCAGGCTCTGTTCAGTTTTCGACGATTTACACTCATGCCAAGTCCAAATGACGCCTCACAGTCGGGCACAGTTGCAGCGTCAGTTCTGAAGTAGGAATGGAGGTTTTTCTATTCACGTCTGAAGTAGCTGAGATCTGTAGTTCGAATGAGGGGATCCGAATCGCGCGAGGATTATAGTCGCTGATACCTTCAATAGACAAGAATCGGACAGTGGAAGAATTCGAGTTGCGGGCGCAGTGACGGATTCCGTTCCACTTCGCGTCTCCGAAGGGCGTACCGGAACCGCAGGGGTCCAGCTCCCGGCAAGCAGTTCGTATCAACCGGTATAAGAGCGCTACCCTTGCGAGGGCGGTCGGAGGCGTTTTTCACTCTTCACTCTCTCCTCGCCTTTTGGGACGGCCGGCCGCAAGCGGCCTCCCCTGTGCGGGGAGATGACCCAGGCAACGCCCTTGCAAGTCAGACGTTTTGACATATTATGAACACATGTTCTATAATAGGCCCTATCGGTCCCCTCGGGGATTACACTGGCGACTCTGCTCGGAAAAGGCGCGCTGAACAGGTTCAGGAGTGCCGCAAACAGGCCGTAAAGGAGAACGATGACAAAGAAACGATCAACCAACAACGGACCGGCCAAAGCGCTGGAAGTAGCCATTGCCAATCTGAATCGCCGTTATGGCGATGGGACTATCATGAGATTGGGTGAGGCGACGCGGCTGGACGTGGCGTCGATCCCGACGGGTAGTCTGAGCCTGGACATCGCGCTGGGAGTGGGAGGCATTCCCC
>VXRG01000046.1 GCA_009838625.1 Caldilineaceae bacterium SB0664_bin_27 | reverse complement strand
CCCTCTTGCTCTCTTTGGCCTTACCTGATCCAGCAAACAATCTGGGATGCACCCCGAATCGTCCCGGATTCGGGCCAAAACCTCTGACAGCGTCGAAAATCCGTGCTGTTGCACGTCTTCATCTCTCCCAAATTAAATTCAACCGTCGCAGTTGCGCCGCGGCCTTGCACCCGGTCGGCAAGCGCATCGTCCGCGAAGACAGCGACCTCCTCTTCGCCGCAAGAGATCACAATTTCGAAAAAAAATGGCAGGAGCGGATCCCCTAACGCAACGGCGGGGGAAGGCAACCGGGTTCAGTTGCCCGCAATACGCCGGCAGCAGAACCGGTCCGGACTCGACATTCAGCGGCTGCCGCGCTCGTTCATGGACTGCGGGCTGCTCGGGCAGCCGGAGGTCGCCGCAGTCGTAAGAAAGAAAAATGCAGAGCGCATGCGCTCTGCATTTCATGCGCCTTAAACCAACAATGGCGCACCCCATATTTTCCTCAATGAGCCCCCTGGGACTCGAACCCAGAACCCACGGCTTAAAAGGCCGTTGCTCTACCAATTGAGCTAGGGACCCGCGACAACGGCCCTCAATTCTAGCCTACGGGGTAGATGAGGGCAAACTTTGACCCCGGGAAAACGAGGCGGCTGCAGATTCAATAGCCACGGTCCGGGCTAGAGGATCGGCGGCTCGTCAGTATAGTATTCGTCGCGCAGAGAATCGGCCTGGACGACCCAACTGACGAAGTCGAGCTCTTCGCCTGCGAGGTGGGCCGGGATGATGCGTGCCAACTCGTCGGGCGTGCGCTCGGCCAGCTGCCGGTATGTAAAGATACCGGCGGCGTAGAGCGCATCCTCGAATACCTGATCGACGCCGGCGATGCGGGTCAGGTCTTCGGGCAGCGGACCGTCGTAGATCGCGCCAATGCGGTTGTTCGCCTGGGCCAGCTCGCGGGCCTGATCAGTCCAGGCGCGGGTGTCGCTGCCCGGCAGCGCCCTGGTAATCTGTTGGAGCGATTCGGCGTCGGCGCGGGAAAGCTGGTCCCAGGTAAAGATGCCGACCTGGTAGAGGCGCCTTTCATAGAGATCGCCGATGCCATAGACGGCGGTGAGGTTGTCCGGCCGGTTCGAAAGGTCCTGTGCCGGAAGTGGTTCCGGCCTTGCATTCTTGCGTGCGCGGCGGCGGTCCTCCTGCGCGTTCGCACTGGCTGCAGGGCCCGGCGGTGCTCCGTAGGTTTGCGCGGGCGTTCCTGCGGGCAGCGGCTGCGTACCTCTCGCGGCGGGCGATACCGCTGAAAGATCGAGTCGCCGGCGCCGTCCCCGGTACCAGACCCATTCAACCAGGGTCGAACTCACCCAACCGAAGAGCAGGCCGACCAGAATATACCCGAGCAGGCTTGTCAGATCCATACATTCCCCCGTGCGCCCCGAAGAAGAGAGACACAGTAGAAAATTAGTGTATCCCGCGCCCAAATGGTTGTCAAAGCGCTCCTCTCCTGGGGTGCATCCCGGTTTTGGGAAGGGAACAGTCTGGCGGGAAATAGTTGCCGGCGGTGGCTGAAAATGTTTGCCGGCTCTTGGGGAGGCCCAAGGCAGCTCTACTGATCCGTTGACGACAGAGGGCCCATAGGCTAAAATTACCTTGGAATGTAGGTGCCCTCAAGAGTCCGAACTTCCGGACATACAGGCCGCGATTTTGGCTCCACGCCAAGGCGGCCTTCATGACTGTTACAAAACGCCCATTGCGACCGGCTTCGTGGTCAGAATTCAGGGAGGCTGACTTCCCTGCTTTCACTCCCCGAGACAACGACCTGTCGAACTGTCGGCAAGTAACTTTCCTACCAACTCCCATTCCAAAAGGAGAAACGCAAAATGAGTGAGCGCACCTACGCGTCTGTAGACGTCCCGCAGCAGACCCTCGACCGTTTCAAGAATGTGGCCACCGCCAACGTATGGGATATCCTCCTCAGGCACTCCGGTGTCTACTTTTCCTACATGGAGAATGTCCGCCTCTGGACCCCGGGCGAGAGGCTGGCCGCTCGCGCCCGCACTCTGCGCTACCTGCCTCCACGCCCGGATTTGCAGGCGAGAGTGCAGATCGGCGAGCAGTCCCCCGAGTACCTGGCCATGGCCCGCTGCGGCCCCGGCGACGTCCTCGTCTGTGACGTGATGGGCGATGCCCGTCCATGTATCTTCGGTGATGTCAAGGCTCTGCAGCTGAAAATGAACAACGCCGACGGTATCGTCACCGACGGCAGTATTCGCGACCTGGACGTCATGATGGAGGAAGAGTTCGGTCTGATCATCTATGCCCGCGACCGAACTCCCCGCGGCGGCGTCCCCTACGCCGTTCCTGCACAGGAGAATGTGGAGGTCCAGTGCGGCGGGGCGCTGGTGCGGCCCGGCGATGTAATGGTCGGTGATCAGGATGGCGTGGTAGTTGTGCCGTCCTGGTTCGCCGAGGAGTGCATCGAGCTTACCGAAGAGTATGAGGCCGAGGAGACAAGGATCAAGGATCGTATCCTTGCCGAAGGAGCCGTGCCCGGCAGATACTACACGCCGCCGGGGCCGGGGAGTTACGCGCGGGCCGGCAAAAAAGAATAGTAGAATCTGCCGCAACCGGGGCCGCGCCGGCCTGGTCGTTCAACTGCCCTGTAGGATGAACGCTGGAGTCCCAAAGTACTACCCTTGGCGCCGGTCCGACTGGGGCGTTACGCCAACCTGTAAAACTGGCGCGCGTTTTCAGACATGATGTTTCGTCGGACCTCAAACGGGAGCGTACCCGGAAGGGCGCGGTCGGGCGAGTCAAAGTCCCAGTGGGGGTAGTCGGTGGCGAACATGAGCCTGCTTCCGCCGTCCAGGTGCTCAAGGATTTGCTCAAAGTGACGCGGCTGCCGCGGCTCTTCCATCGGTTGGGACGTGAACCAGAAGTGCTCCAGAATGTATTCGGAGGGTGCCTTTTTCAGGAAGGGCACTTCGGCTTTGAGCCGTTTCCAACTCCTGTCCATGCGCCAGGCGAAGGAGGGGACCCAGGCAAAGCCGCCTTCGATTATGACGATACGAAGCTCAGGGAAATGCTCGAATACCCCTTCGCAGACGAAGCTGGCAATGTGGGCTTGGTAGGCCTGGGGCATTCCGCAGTGATCTTCAAGGTAGTATGAAGGCCAGCCGGCGGCTGTGAGGGGATGGCCGCCCTGGCCGCCGACGTGGATGCCGATTGGCAGGTCGTATTCGAGGGCGGCTTCATACATCTTCCAGTACTTGCGCTTGCCGAGAGGTTCACTGGTGCGGACGACAGTGAGAACCTGTACGAAGCCGGGGTCGTTTCCGCGGCGGTGAATCTCTTGCGCAGCCAGTTCCCCATCTTCATAGTTGACCAGAATCGAAGCGCGCAGCCGCGGCTCGGGTTCGAGCCATTCGGCGACCTGGTAGTCGTTGACGGCCCGGGCCAGTTGGGCGCCGTATTCCATGTTCAACTGGCCGCCGGCGCCGGCCAGGGGATTCAGGATGCCGTACTCGATGTCCCAGGCGTCGAGCAGCTGGAGCCGCATGAAGTCGAGGTCGGTGCCAGGCGGCCGCCCGTTTGGGGGCCAGGCATCGACACGCGCGGCATTGCGATGGAAGCGCGGATAGGAGCCGCCATGCAGGCCGCGCATGTAATGGGCGCGCTGACCGAACATTCTGTGGAAGTCCTGCCATTCCGGCGAGAGATAATCGGTGATTATCTGCCTGAAAACCGGGTCAATGTGCACGTCAAAATTATGGATGTCGGTGTCAATGACCGCCAGGCCGGTCTTCTGCGGGACATGCGGCTGCGAGGTCGTTTCCAGCTCGACTGTCATGATGACTCTCCATTGAATCGATAGAAGGCGCGGGCGTTTTCAGACCAGATGTTGGCGTGCAGGGGTTCAGGCAGGGCTGCGGGCCAGGCTTCTTCGTCGCGATCATAGTGCCAGTGCGGGTAGTCCGTCGCAAACATCAGCATTGTATCGGACTCCATCTGCTCGATCGTTTGAAGAATATAGCCGGGGTCGGGCGGCGTGTCGACAGGTTGAACCGTCAGGCGAATGTGATCGCGAATGTAGTCGGACGGCGGACGTCTGACCCAGGGTACATTTGAACGCAGCCCTTTCCACTCCTTGTCCAGCCGCCACATCAGCGCAGGCATCCACGCGAAACCGCCTTCGATCAGCGCAATGCGCAGGTCGGGGAAACGATCGAAGACCCCTTCAGCGACGAGGCTGATCACCTGGGACTGGAAGACCGGCGCCATATTCGCATACTCTTCCAGGTAGGTCGAAGGCCAACCCACAGGGCTGGGAGGGTGGCCTGGCGATCCGCCGTAGTGTATCGCGATGATGAGATCGCGTTCAATTGCGGCCGCGTAGAGTGGATCATAGAATCGATTGCCGTAGGGAATGAAAGAGCGGACAGGCAAAACTACCTGGACAATCTGCGGGTGTTCCCCAAAACGATCGATCTCCTGGGCCGCACGGGCCGGAGACTGGCTGGGGACGACAAGCGACCCGCGCAGGCGCGGTTCGGGTGTAAGCCACTCGTCGATCTGCCAGCGATTGACGGCTGTCGCCAGGTCAACGGCCAGGTCCTCCTGTTTGACGCTCTGTGCACGAAAGGCACAGTTGAGGATACCGATCTCCGTATTGAAGGGCGCAAGGGCCTGTTCGCGGACAAGCTCCAGGCTGGAGCCTGCCGCGCCGCCGCCTTGGGGTAGGCTACCGGGGCGGGCCGAAATCGGTGCGCCGCGCGGGTAGTCACCTCCGGACGGGCCGGGGTAGCCGGAAATACGAATGTACTCCTGCCAGTAGTCGGCAAGGTAGGGTACAAGCTGATCGATCGAGGAGAGTTCATTGTGAATGTCACAGTCGATCACGGAGTGAGCGCGCGAATTCGGCGGGCGTTCTCGGCCTGGCGACTGGATGGTCTGATCCCGATCCACGGCAGTGTGACCGTTCTCCGATAGCGGTGACTCGTTGTCTACGGACCTCATATTGCATTCAACTCCGACTCTGACATCTTCAACAGGAGGACAGTTTCGCAGGCAAGGCAATTCTAGCCTACGGGCCCTCTGTCGTCAACGGATCAGCGGAAAAGGGTCAGGGCAATCGCATCTTATTGGGAGAGAACTTTCAGGAGATAGTCAGTTTTCCAA
>VXRG01000040.1 GCA_009838625.1 Caldilineaceae bacterium SB0664_bin_27 | reverse complement strand
CTTCGTGGATAAAGGTCTTACGAAGTCCTCCGCGGACAAAAAAGGTGTTCTTCCCGGCCTTTCGCGGCCCTTAGCGGACAAAGGTCTTACGAAGTTCTCCGCGCCCCTCCGGGTCCTCCGCGGACAAAAAGGGGTGTTCTTCCCGGCCCTCATTGGACCCACCGGCAATCTTCGGCAATACTGGCAAACCAGATTGGATCGGGCTGTTTTTTGGGAAAACCCCCAAAACCGTGCCAAATTGTGCCATATTGTGCCAAAATCCTTCGGCGCCCCCTTCCACCCGCTGCCCCACACCACTCGCTCCTCACTCCTCGCCTACTGTGTTTTTTGCAGCCCTTCGAGGACTAAAGAAATTCTCAACGCGGCTCTCCGCATGACTCCGCGGAATAGGAGGCTTCGGTTTTGAACGACCGCCCCAGAATGCCAACAGAACCTGTCCACCGACCACTGCAATTCCGACTACCGCAGTTCCGGCCGGCCAGTCCCCAAAAGACTGTCCGTCAGGTGGTACTGATTCATTGACCAAGATGAAGCCAACACTGGTCAGCCGGTGCTCACAGAAAACACCGAACAAAAACCTGGACCCCTGATGGATTGATTCCGGCCCTGCCCGGTGCTATACTTGGACTGCCTGTCCCCTCCAGCACAACGGAAGTCCGGACTCCAGACACCGACAGGAGAAAGCTGTTGGCGAATCTCCCTGATTTCAATCTTGCCGGCAAAGTTGCCGTTATCACAGGCGCATCCAGGGGCATCGGAGAGGCGATCGGCCGCTGCTTTGCCGCACACGGAGCCGCGGTCGTGTTGAGCAGCCGTAAGCAGGCGGCGTTGGACGACGTGGCCGAATCGATCCGCAACGACGGCGGCCGGGCGCTGGCTGCGGCTGCGCACACTGGCGACATGGCGGCGACGGAGGCGCTGGCCGAACAAGCGGTGCGTGAGTTCGGCGGCATCGACATCCTGGTAAACAACGCAGCCACCAACCCCCACTTCGGTCCGCTTCTCAGCGCCGAGGAGAGCCACTGGCACAAGATCCTCGACGTAAACGTGGTCGGCTACTTTCGCATGGCCAAGTCATGCAGCGCAGAGATGATGAAACGGGGCGGAGGCAAGATCATCAATGTCGCATCGATCGCCGGCAAACGTCCGCAGCCTGGCATGGGGGTCTACTGTGTCAGCAAGGCCGGCGTACTGATGCTCACCGAGGTCCTGGCCGCGGAGCTGGCCGCAGAAGGCATTCAGGTCAATACAATCGCGCCCGGCTACGTCAGGACCGCCTTCAGCCGCGCCATCTGGGAGGACCCGGACCTCAATCAGACCGTGCTCGGCGCCATTCCCCAAAAGAGAATTGCCGAAACCGACGAGATAACTGGCATTGCCCTCTACCTGGCTTCGGATGCCAGCAGCTTTACCACCGGCGGCACCTTCGTTGTCGACGGAGGCCAGTGGGTTGATGCCGGACTTGGCGGATAAAGGGCCGGTCAGGTAACAATAACGGGTACGACGGCGGCGAAGAACCGCTATACACGATTCCAATTGGGACAAAGACTTCTCCATGACAACCGACATTCTTCCTGATCTTATTCCCCGTGTTCGCCAGTTCGTCGACGAAGAGATTGTACCGACCGAAAAATTGCTGATCAGCCGGCCCTGGACCGAGGTAGAGCCGCTGCTCAATCGGAAGCGGGAGTTGGTAAAAGAGGCCGGACTCTGGGGCCTGGCTCTCCCTGTATCCTACGGCGGCCAGGGACTGTCGCTGGCCGAGTTCGGACGGATTAGCGAAGTGCTGGGGCGCACGCCTGGCGGCCACTACGCCTTTGGATGCCAGGCGCCCGATATGGGCAATATGGAGCTGCTCATCCATGCCGGCACCCAGGCCCAGCGCGATCGCTACCTGCTTCCCCTCACCCGCGGGGACATCCGCTCCTGCTTCGCCATGACCGAGCCGGAGCACGCAGGCTCCAATCCAACCTGGATGAGTACCAGCGCTGTCCGCAAAGGCAGCGAATACGTCATCAACGGCCACAAATGGTTTACGACGGCCGCCGAAGGCGCCTCCTTTGCCATCCTGATGGCGGTGACCAACCCGGAAGCTGAGAGCCGTCACAGGCGGGCCAGCCAGATCATCGTGCCGCTGGATTCACCCGGCTTTCGCATTGAACGAAACATCCCGGTAATGGGAGAGGCCCACGGCGGGTGGAACAGTCATGCAGAAGTCTGGTTCGAGAATGTGCGTGTGCCCACAGACCATCTCATCGGTGAAGAAGGCAGGGGCTTTGCTCTGGCACAGTACCGGCTGGGTCCCGGTCGCATTCACCACTGCATGCGCTGGATCGGAATCTGTGAGCGCGCCTTCGATATCATGTGCAGCCGGGCCGCGCAGCGCGAGGTTGCGCCCGGCCGTCTGCTGCGTTCGCAGGGCATGGTCCAGGCATGGGTGGCCGAGAGCAGAGCGGAGATAAACGCCTCCCGGCTGATGGTGTTGGATACCGCCCACAAGATAGACACGGAAGGCGTCTTCGCGGCCAGAGAAGCGATCTCCTTGATCAAGTTCTATGTAGCGGATGTGCTGATGCGCGTTCTGGACCGGGCGCTTCAGACGCTAGGCGGCCTGGGCATGAGCGACGACACTCCAATTGCATACTGGTACCGCCACGAAAGGGCCTCCCGCATCTACGACGGACCGGACGAAGTTCACAAGATGAGCGTCGCCCGGCGCATTCTTCAGCAGTACACGCAGTAAGGATTGGAGGGAGATTGAAAGGCGACTGTTCGACATTCCGTGGAGGTCCGACTTGGGCATCTGATCTCCTATGAGCCGCACTGCCAGCATGCTCGCTTTCCCGTCTGCGTCGTCACTGTATTGACAGCGCCGGAGTCGGCCCTTCCAGGCAGTACCTCTCCCGCCATCCCTTCCCCGCCAATGCCACTACGCTCCCCATCTGATTTGACCGCGCGGCGGACTACCCGAATGCCGCGCCTCTGACCTGCCGCAGCAACTCGGCGCAACAGTACAGCCTGCCTCTCCTTTGCCGTCCGTGGACCAGATACGCGGCGGCTTCCTGCCCCACGCCATTCCCAGACCTCTCCTGTTCGCCCCAACAGCCTCTGACTAAATTCCGTGTTCCCGTCACCGGCGGACCACCTCAGATCGCGTCCCAACACAATGTTTATACGATTTGCACAAAAAATCAGCCTGGCGCGTTGAATTTCCGGTCTCTTTTGCGAAGCAATGCTCGCATTTGACTCTGAATGTTGTGCGAATCGCATAACAAAGGGGCTTCGATTTCGGCAAAGTTGGCAGTTCAATCCCGTGAGACACTGAAATATGCTTTGTCGAAGTAGCAATTCGCTTCAGCTGAACAGGAGAATCAGGTGATGAAGACAATCGTTGCAGAAGGCACACTGCAAGCCCCGGCGCAGAGGCCGCAGACGAACGGCAATGGAATGGCGAACGGCACCGGAAAGTCAAAATTGAACAAAGTTGAGTTGCTGAAACGCAAGAAAAGTCCGCTCAGTCTGATTCACGACATTTACCGTTGGGCTGACGAAGGCTTCGACTCGATTCCGCCGGAATACTATGACCTCTTCAAATGGCACGGATTCTTCTACCGCAAGCAGACACCGGGCTACTTCATGCTGCGAATGCGCATCTCCAATGGAGTCCTCAACTCGAGTCAACTGCGCGCAATTGCCGAAATCTCGCGCGATTGCGGAAGAGGTGTGGGCGACTTTACGACTCGACAGAACATCCAGTTGCGCTGGATCACCATCGAAGAGATGCCCGCCATCATCGAGAAGCTGCAGGCGGTTGGCCTCGGCTCCGAGCAGACCGGAATGGACAACTTCCGCAACGTAACCGGCTGCCCCCTCACCGGGCTGACGCACCATGAGCTGCTTGACACCCGGCAGCTGACCGCGGCGACGGCTCTCTCCCTTTTGGGACCGGAATTCGAGAACATTCCCCGCAAGTTCAATATCTCCATAAACGGCTGCCGTCTGGACTGTACCCACGCGCAGAGCAACGACATTGGCCTCACGCCGGCCACTGGCCGCATGGGAACACGCACAGTGCCGGGATTCAACGTCGTGGTTGGCGGACATATGGGAAGCAGGAACCCGCATCTGGCTGTGCCCCTGGACACGTTCGTCCGCAGCTCCCAGGTGACGGCGCTTTGTCGCGCCATAATGACCGTGTTTCGCGACAACGGCAACCGCTCAGTGCGGGGAAAGGCCCGGCTGTGGTACCTGATCGACGAATGGGGCATTGAACAGTTTCGCGACGAAGTGACAAAGGTTCTGGGTGAGAAGCTGCCATCAGCCGGGGCGTGCCAGCTCTACCCCGATCCGGACCCGCTTGAACAGGACCATGTGGGCGTTCATCCGCAGATTCAGGAAGGACTGAGCTATGTGGGGATGGTCGTGCCAACGGGCCGCACCAAAGCGGAGCAGCTCTTTGCGCTCGCCGACCTGGCGGACAAATACGGCAGCAGGGAAATACGGCTGACCAACGACCAGAACGTGATCATCCCCAACGTCCCCACCTGCAAAACTGATGACCTCCTGGGCGAGCCGCTGCTGGAGGACTGGAGCCCCTCACCCTCGGGTGTCATGCGAGGACTGGTAACCTGCACGGGCATCGACCATTGCCACTTCGCGCTCAACGACACAAAGGGCATCTCTCTGGCCATTGCCCGCAAGCTTGAGGAGCGTCTGCCCGATCGTGACAAGGTCGTGCGCTTGAACGTGTCTGGGTGCGTTCACGCCTGCGGCCGTCACCGGCTATCCGAAATCGGTCTCGAGGCTACCCGGCTGCGCCAGGATGGCAAAGTGATCGACGGCTTCAACATATTTGAAGGCGGTCGCCTGGGCGAAGACGCGAGACTCGGAGACGAGGTCCACCGAAAGGCCACCATAGAAGGGACAACAGAGTTGCTGGCAGACACCATCGCCTCTCGCTACCGGTCTGAAGCGGCGCCCGCCGCTGCTCCGGCCTGAGTCTCGAATCCATTCCCACCGCAAAGGAGACTTCCCCAGTGGACTTCAAGAACAAGGCCACCAGGATCGATCTGTTCAGCTTCCGCACACCGCAGATGCGAGCGTTTCATGTTTCGTGGTTTGCCTTCTTTCTCTGTTTCTTTGGCTGGTTCGGCATCGTGCCTCTCATGAAGGGGGATGGCGGCGTAATCGCCTCGCTTGGCCTCAGCCCGGCCCAGGTCGGAAACTCGGTCATCGCGGCCGTTTCGCTGACAATCGTCGCCCGTCTGATCATCGGCCCGATGTGTACGCGTTTCGGCTCGCGTAAAGTCTACACCTGCCTGCTTTTGCTGGGATCGCTGCCGGTCATGGGAATCGGCCTGGCGCAGACGCCGGCCCAGTTCATCACTGCACGGGTACTGATCGGAACAATAGGCGCCTCCTTCGTCATCACGCAGTACCACACGAGCGTAATGTTCGCGCCCAATGTGGTGGGCGCGGCCAACGCCACAACGGCTGGCTGGGGTAATCTGGGCGGCGGCATCACCCAGGCCGTGATGCCTCTTCTTCTCGCCGCCGTCCTGACCTTTGCGCCCGCGGCTCTGGGTTGGCGGCTTGCTATGGTCGCTCCCGGTTTGGCCATGCTCTTGACTGCCGCGGCCTACTGGCTCCTGACGCAGGACGCGCCGAACGGCAACTATTCGGAGCTGCGAGCGCGCGGCGAGATGCCTTCGGCGGCCGCCACAAACGGCACGTTCTGGGAGGCCGTCAAGGACTCGCGAGTGATCGCGCTCTTTTTCATCTACGCGGCCTGCTTCGGCATCGAGCTGACCATAAACGGTACCGCGGCCCTCTACTTTTTCAATCGTTTTGATCTGAATCTCGCCACGGCCGGGCTCGTAGCTGGTCTCTTTGGTCTGATGAACATCTTTGCCCGTTCCATGGGCGGGATATTCAGCGATTTCATCAACCGCAGCGGCGGTCTGAAGGGAAGGACGCACTTCCTGTTTGTCTGTCTCTTCCTGGAGGGGATTGCCCTGGTACTGTTTGCAAACATGGGGGCGCTGGCGCTGGCAATCCCCGCACTGATCGTCTTTAGCCTCTTCGTACAGATGTCGGAGGGGGCGACCTTTGCAATCGTTCCCTACATCAACAAGCGAGCAATGGGCGCAATAGCCGGCATCGTCGGCGCCGGCGGGAACTTCGGTGCGATGTTGGCAGGGTTTCTCTTCCGTCGAGAAGCGGAAATGTACGGCCAGTCCTACCTGATCCTGGGCATTCTGGTAGCAGTATGCGCCTTCATGGCACTGATGGTTCGCTTCTCGGAGAAAGAGGAGAAGGATGCCGCCGAGGAGACCGCGGCCCGGCTGGCCGCTGAAGGCGAGTCGGTTCTGACCGGCGCCGGCTAGTCGCATTCTTCGCCGGATCCCCGGGTGACCGGGAGCAGCCGGCAATGGACATCAGCTACTTGCGACGCGGCGCAACAATACGAAACGAGATATGGCTAAATCCAGAGACGGTTCACGCGGCAATAGAACAGCAGGCGAGAAGATAGACAGCTGGCACGACACCTTCTGCCCTTACTGCGGGGTCGGGTGCGGTCTCAGAGTCGGCGTTCACAATGGAAAGGTTGCCAAGGTGCGAGGCAATCCCGACCACCCCTCCTCGCTAGGCGATCTGTGCCTTAAGCCGATCCATCTGCCCGGCGCACTGGATACGCCGGACCGAATTCGCGAGCCGCTCATGCGCATGAACGGTTCCCGGAGCGGCGAACACGCCGTGAAGGGAGCCTTCCATAGTGTGACCTGGGAGAAGGCGACAACGTACATCGCCGCGAGCCTCAAGCGCATAGTCCGCGATCACGGCCCCGACGCTGTTGCCTTCTACGGTTCCGGCCAGTTTACGACCGAGGACTACTATGTCGCCAACAAGCTGCTCAAAGGTTTCATCGGCACCAACAACTTTGATGCCAATTCCCGTCTCTGCATGGCTTCGGCCGTGGCCGGATACGTCTCGTCGCTGGGCTCGGACGGTCCGCCTCCCGCCTATGAAGACATCGACCACGCAGACTGTTTCTTCCTCATTGGCAGCAACATGGCCGACTGCCATCCTGTCCTCTTCAATCGCATTAAGCGGCGCAAGAAGCAGGATCCGGAAATGGTGAAGGTAATCGTGGTCGATCCCCGTGAAACGCGTACTGCCGCCATCGCCGATCTCTTTCTGCCCCTTCGCCCTGGGTCGGACGTGGTGCTACTGAACGCGATGATGAAGATTCTCGCTTCCGAGGGAAAGATCGATCGCGCCTTCATAGACAGACACACCAATGGTTTTGAAGAGCTGATGGAAGCAAGCGACCCTGTTTCCACTGCCGCGGCCGCCAAAGTCTGCGGCATTTCCGAAAGCGACCTGACACGGGCGGCGCGCCTCTTCGGCGAAGCGCAGGGCGTCCTCTCCTTCTGGAGCATGGGGCTGAATCAGAGCGTTAACGGCGTTGCCAAAAACCAGGCGGTCATCAACCTGCATCTGGCAACCGGTCAGATCGGGAAACCCGGCAGCGGCCCCTTTTCTCTGACAGGGCAGCCTAATGCGATGGGCGGCCGCGAGGCCGGGGGGTTGTCCCATTTGCTTCCGGGCTATCGCACAGTTGCGAGCGCCCTCCATCGACAGGAAGTTGAAAAGTTCTGGAGGGCTCCCGCAGGTAACATCGCCGGCAGGCCGGGGCTGGCTGCCGTCGACATGTTCGAGGCCGCGGCCCGAGGCGACATAAAGGCGATGTGGATCATGTGTACCAATCCGGTCGTCTCCATGCCCAACATCGACGTCGTTGAAAGAGCCATGGAGAAGCTGGAGCTTCTCATCGTTACCGACGCCTATCACCCGACCGACACAACACAGTACGCCCACGTTCTGCTGCCTGCGGCCCAATGGTCCGAACGCGAAGGTGTGATGACCAATTCGGAGCGGCGCATCACCTACCTGCCCCGCATGGTTGACCCTGCCGGTCAGGCCAGGCCGGACTGGCGAATCATCGCCGACGTCGGCGCCGCGATGGGATTCCCGCAGGCCTTCTCCTATGAATCGTCGAACGAAGTCTTCGACGAATTCTCCCAGTTGACCAGGGGCCGGGTTTGCGATTACAGCGGCGTCAGCGTAAGCCGGCTCAAGGCGGAAGGACCCCTCCAGTGGCCCGTACCGGAAGCCGACCATCCCGGCACGGTCAGGCTCTATTCCGGGCTGCATGACGACCAACCCGTGAAGCCTGTCGAAAAGCAGGGCGGAGACGGCGAACTGCTTCATGCGGCAAAGGCGGGCGCCGAACCAGAGGCGTCAGCGCCGGTCTTCGCTACCGCCGATGGCAGTGCAACGATTCATACACCTGCTTTTGTCCCGCCCGCCGAGCTGCCCAACAGGAGATTTCCTCTGCTCCTGACCACCGGCCGCCTGCGCAATCAGTGGCATACCATGACCCGCACAGGCAAATCGGAGAGCCTGTTGAAGGGCGCACGCCAGCCATTTCTGGAAATCCATCCCGTCGACGCTGTGCGGCGGCAGATTGAGAATGGAGATGTGGTCGAGATTCGCTCACGGAGGGGCAGGGTTTGGGCCGAAGCCCGCGTTACGGAGAAAATCCGGGAGGGCGCCTGCTTTATGCCCTTTCACTGGGGGCGCCTGGCGGGCCCTTACAGCGCCGCCAACAATGTGACTCTGGCTGCAGTGGACCCGATTTCAAAGGAGCCTGAACTCAAGGCATGTGCGGTCGAAGTGCGGCTGCGCCCAGGGTATGAGGCCCTTCGGGCATCGAAGCCATTTCAGCGCCTGGCTAAAGCGCTCAGACGGTAGGCTTGCTTTCCTGCCCTGATCCGTGCCGAAAGTAGCAGCCCGCGTATCGTCCTTCTCCTGCATGTCCGCTGCGAGACGCCTTCATCACGGTTTCGCAGCTTCCATCAGATAATCTCGGGCTTCGTACACAAGCTCGCAACCTGACTGAATCTGTTCCTGCAATGCCAACAGATTGGCGGTATGGGACGCCACGGAGAAACCGGGAACAAGCCACGGGACCGCCTTCAGGTAGTAGACCACTGCCCCCACGTCGGTAAACGCCAGCCTGCCTGACCACTCCTGCACGTCTATAACACTGAGTCCTGCAGCCCGCATCAACGGCGCGTACTTCTGCGGAGTGGCGTCCGGCCACTGCGGCGTTGCATCGAACGCGGCGAGCAGCTCCTCCGCCCACAGCCCGTGAACTTGCCGGGTAAGAAGACGGCCTCCTGGTACAAGCATTCTGGCGATCTCGCTGACGTGCAACGCGCCGTGCCGGTTCAATACCAGCGAAAACTCGCCGTCTTCGAACGGCATCATGCTATACTCGTCATTGTTCAGCTCTACAACGCGCGCGCCCAGCGGCTCAAGCCGCCGACGTGCCAGTTCAAGATTCGGGGGGTAACCTTCCGTCGCTATAACAGTGTCGGGCCAGCTGTCTCTCATCGACAGAAGACGCTCGCCGCCGCCCGTTGCAATATCCAGTACGGAGGCCGAAGTTCGCATCAGGCCCCGTGCACGGGTGGAGTAGGACCACGGCGGCTTCTCCAGGATCATTCGTCCATCGAGGTATGAGAAGTCCCATCCCGTAAAGGGCTTCTCTTCTTCCGCCTTCCAACCTTCTATCAATTTTTCAGTCTGTTGTGGGCGTGCAGTCATAGCCGTCAACGATTCAGGAGATTCAGCAGCAACGTCAGGGCAAGGCTTACCAGAATCATGGATGTGATTGGAATGAAAACGCTGACCGACTCTCTCTTGATATTGATGTCGCCGGGAAGCTTTCCAAACCAGCTGAACAACCAGGGCGCAAACTGAAGCGCCGCCCCGGTGAGGAGAAGAATTGCGCCAAGGATTATGAACCACTTTGCCATTATTCTGACTTCAATTCTGTCTGGAGCGGGACTGGTCCAAGGTCGGCATCCGACATTATAGCAGAAGGCCCGATGACGCATCACACTGAAAGCCGGGCAGCCTGGTGAATTGCAAGGCGGCGTCTGCGAACTGGCAGCTTTTGCCCTGCAAAATGGCGGAATTACACCAATTCGAGGCTGCCAGGGGAGAGGAATTTAGTTCGTAGCAGGTTCGTAGGCATATTACCCAGTTCGCCTATCTTGCCAAATTAGAGCCTGCTCACAGCGCCGGACCACTGATCTCCAGTGTAAACGCCTGGATAGTGGCGGGATGTGCCCCCAAACTCCCATCCAACTATGCGAACGGTGATCTCTTGACTTCAACCCTGATAGGGTGCAGAATTTCATTGTCAGGTCAGAAAGGTTGTCGACAATCTACAAAAGCCCATTTTCATATAGGACTGGCACAATGAGTTCAGAATCGCTTCCCACTGTTTGGATTCGGCGCTGGCAGAGCGGGATTGTCGCGGCTGCCCTGCTCCTGTCCTTGCTTTCTCAAGTCGCCTTTGCAGGTACTTCCGACACTATTGAACATGAAATCACTTGCGCAAGTACACATACCGTCACGGCCGGAGAAACGCTGTCCGGTATAGCCTTTAGCGCAGGCGTCTCCCTGTCGGCTCTGGCAGAGGCGAACCACCTGTCGACGACCGACCAGGTACTGATCGGTCAGCGACTGTGTATCCCCAACACGATCGGTGCGGCCTCTCCGGTTGCGCCTGCCGCACCCGCCGCACCCGCTCCGGCCGCTCCGGCCGTCCCGGCCCCAACTGTGCGTACGGGAACAGCTGCCAACTGGACCGGCAAATACTACAATAGCCAGGACCTCAGCGGCGATCCCGTACTGACGCGCCAGGATGCCTCCATCGACTTCAGCTGGCAGTCCGGCAGTCCGGATACGAGCATTACAAACGACAGTTTCAGCGTTTCCTGGACGGCAACCGTCACCTTTGAGACCGGCACTTACCGGTTCACTGCAGTCGCCGACGATGGCGTGCGCATTTACGTGAACGACACGCTCGTGCTCGAAGACTGGAACGTTCACCCGGCAACCACGACGGTACGCGACACCGACATCACCGCAGGAAGCCACACCGTAAAGGTCGAGTACTTCGAGGCTAGCGGAGATGCATCGATTTCCGTTTCGTGGGAAAAGCAGGTAGAGGAAACGCCCTCCTGTGACACGCAGCCCCACGACAGTCTGAGCTCCTTTTGGACCCACTCTTCTATGGGATGCGCGAGCGCGGCGGCCGCTACCGTTTGGGCTGCCTGGCAACCGTTCGAAAGCGGCCATATGATCTGGCGTCAGAATGATGACGCAGTCTTTGTCTATGCGGACGACGGGAACTGGGCCCGCCACGACGACGACTGGAACGAACAGGCGCTCACCAACAACAGGGGCGCGGCGCCGGCCGGGTTGCAGTCTCCCGTAAGGGGATTCGGTTATCTGTGGGAAACGAATGACGACGTGTACGGCGACTTGGGCTGGGCCACTGCCGATGAGAAGGGCTTCTGCGCCCGCATCCAGCAGTTCGAAAAAGGCATACTCCTGATTGGCGATACCGTCGAGACGTGCCACGAAAACTCGCATAATTTCGCATCGGAGACCTTTGTCGCCAAGAACGTCCTCCAGGCACTGACTGGAGGAGCGTGGAGCATGGTCTGCGAAAAGCAGACGCACGGGAGCCTGGAGCAATACTGGAATCAGGACGAGTTGGGTTGTCCCCTGTCTGCTGGAAATACGTTGTGGTCCGCCTGGCAGCCGTTTGAGAAAGGCTACATGCTGTGGCGGCAGGACGACGATGCTGTGTTTGTGTACACTGACGCGGACGAGTGGGCGCGCTACTCGGATGACTGGAACAGCCAGACTTATGAGCCTGCCCGGGGCACGCAGCCCGCAGACATGCACACGCCCGTGCGCGGCTTCGGCTATCTCTGGGCCACGAATGACGATGTCTTTGCGGACTTGGGGTGGGCAACCGATGATGAAAAGGGCGCCTGCATCTTGATTCAGTCCTTCGAGGATGGCACACTGCTTACCGGCGATACTGTAGATTCCTGTTTCGATGGGACTGTTAACCTGGTGTCCGATACGCTTCTGGGTGACAGTACGATAAAGGCGTTGGATTCGGGCAGTTGGGAGATTGCCTGTGAAAAACCGGTTCACGCCGACCTGGACAACCTCTGGGACCATGCTGAGTTTGGCTGTCCACAGGCTGCCGGTGGAATACAGTGGTCTGCTTGGCAGCCGTTCCAACAAGGCCATATGATCTGGCGGGAGGGTGATGACGCCGTCTATGTCTTTGCCAATGGCGAGCACGCGGTACGATTTGCGGACGACTGGAACGGTCAGACCTTTTCGACGAACCGGGGCACGCCGCCTCAAGGTCTCCAAACACCCGAACGCAGTTTTGGCTATCTGTGGGAAAACGACGACGACGTCTATGACGATTTGGGCTGGGCGACGGCTGACGAGAGAGGTTTCTGCGCAGTGTTCCAGCAGTACAGTAAAGGCTACCTGATCGTGAGCAGCTCCGTGTCCTCATGCAAAGACGGTCAGAACAACGAAGCGACGGAACTGGACTTCGCACTCCATTCGCTGAGCGTGCTTAACGACGGAACCTGGACGCTCAGGTAGGCCAGACTGACCGGGAGGGAGGGGCCGCTGCGAGCGGACCTCCCCCTCCTTCCGTTGACTGCTGCAGTTCTGCGGCGGTACGGCTAGACTCCTGATGTCCCGCGCCCCTCACCTGATCCGCTCCTCCCTCCTTGTAATCTTCATATTCGGCCTGGACAAAGTAACCGGCTTCGTGAAGCTTCTCTTGACGACGCGCTTGTTCGGGACCGGGCCGGAGGTCGACGCCTTTGCAACGGCAAATCAGTTGCCCGAGCTCCTGCTGGCGCTGCTTGCCGCCGGCGCCCTCTCAGCCGCTTTCATCCCCGTCTACTCCGGCTACCTGACACAGTCACGGCACCGCGAAGCCGAGTCGCTTGCCGGGACCGTCTTGACACTGACCGTAATCGTCGTGGGTACGGTCTGCCTCCTGGCAATTCTTGCCGCGCCCTGGCTCGTTCGCGTGGTCCTCGCGCCCCATTTCCCAGAAGAGACCCAGCTTCTGACGACACAGATGATGCGGATCTTTCTTCTGGCCGCGGTGTTGATCAGTGTTTCCGGCGTCTTCGGCAGCGTGCTGCATTCGCACCAGCACTTCCTGACCCCGGCCCTGGGCAGTGTGCTGATAGACCTGGGGCAGATCGCGGGCATGATCGCGCTCGTGCCGATCTGGGGCGTCTACGGCATGGCCTGGGGCAGCGTCCTGGGCGCGGCGCTGACGGTCCTTGTGCAGCTTCCGGCCCTGGCGCGTCAGAGACTGCGCCTGCGGTTGCAGATCGATTTGCGGCTCAAAGGTGTACGCGAAGTACTGCGCTTGATGGGCCCCCGGCTCGTGACCCTCGGCTCCTTTCAGGCGGTGGACCTTGTCTTCATTCGCCTTGCTTCTGCTTTGCCTGCCGGTAGTATCGCCGCCTTCCATTACGCGATGCTGGTGATGCTTTCGATGCCCAAATCCCTCTTTGGGGCCGCGATTTCACAAGTGATCTTCCCGACAATGGCCGAACAGTACAACACCGGAGAGGGCCGGCATCTGCGCGAGACCGTTTCGCAAGGTCTGCGGGCCACCTGGCTGCTGTTGCTTCCGGCAGCGGTCGGGCTGATTGTGTTGGGGCGGCCGGCAGTGGCCTTTCTGTTTGAACGGGGCGCTTTCGGACCGGAAGCGAGTGCGCTAGTCTATCTGCTGATGGCGATCTTTGCCGTACGTCTATTGGGCGAAGCGTCTTACGACGTGCTCACGCTGACCTTTTTCACCCAGCACAACACGCATGTGCCGATGTGGGCGACGTTGGGTTGGATGGTTGTGAATGCCGGGTTGAGCGTCCTGCTTGTCGGGCCCTTCGGGATCGCCGGGCTCGCATGGGCCACGTCGATTGCGGGCGCAATCCTGGCAGCGGCACTGTTTCTACTCAACCTGCGCGCCGCCAGCGTGGACGTTCCCATGCTGCGAGCTGCCTTGGGGCGGGCAGTCGTAGGCAGCCTGGGGATGTGCGGGGTCGTGCTTCTGCTTCACCAGCTGCGGCTGCCGCCGGCGTTCTTCATTCTGGCCAGCGCCGGCGGAGGGGGCTTTGTCTTTTTCGGCCTCTATCTACTTCTAGGCGGCAGGGAGATTCTGACCGTGTTGGAGCACCTGCGCCGCGGGCTGCAGAGCAGGACCGGCCTGGAAACCCTTGCGGACTGACGGGACGGCAATCTGTTCCCGCACAGTCAGCTACACACCCAGCACCACGCGCTGCGCTTCGCTGATGCGCGCGGCCGTCTCCGGCCGGAACAGGCCCCGCTGGTCTGTCTGTGGAGTGAGGCCGCGGCGGCAGTAGTAGCAGTGAAGCGCGCGGCGCGGGCTGTCCGACCGGTTGACGGTTCCCCCGTGCCAGGTAAAGGCATTGAAGACGAAAACCGTACCCGCTTTGCCCTGCACGAGGATTTCGTCAGGGTGGGGCGCCATTGGATCCTCCATTCTCTCGCGGGGATCCTGACCTAACAGATGTGAGCCGGGAACAAGGCGGGTGGCGCCGTTTTCCGGCGTGAAGTCGCTGAGCAGCCAGATCGAGTTGCAGACGTTATAGCGCCGGCGGCCGTCCTGTATGGTAGGCGAAAAATTCGCACTGCTGTGGGAGCCGTCGCAATGCAGCGCCTGCAGCCCATGGCCCGGAAGCGCCGCGCGCGCATTGAGCGAAGACAGCTTCAGATCGCCGTCGAGCACATGGGCCATGGCCGCCAACACCCTTGGGTTGGCCCAGACGAGGTCGAAGAGCGGGTCCTTGTTCGCCAGGTTGGCGAGCCGGTCCGTGCCCTCCTCCTGATGCACCTCCTTGCCAGCCTCCTCGCCTTCTTCGTCCTCCAGCTCCTGAAGGCGCATACGCAGCGCTTGCACCTGCTCCGCTTTCAGTACTCCGGGAAGCGGCAGGTAGCCATCCACGTCGAGAGATCTCTTTTCGTCGGCCGAAAGCGAGTCATCGCGCACGCCGAGCGCAAAAAGGGCAGCTTGAATGTCCATTCCCCTCATTCCTCCCGTTACTGTACTCAGCCCAGACGCCAGGCGTCGTTATCGACCAGCTCAATTCGCCCGCTGTCGGCGGAACGTACGCCTGCGTCAAGTATCGCCATCACTTCGAGATTGAAGTCCAAATCGAGCGTCTCGTGGAGCGGGTCGCCGGTTTGCAGTCTGTGAATGAACTCCTGGGCAAAGTCCGACCGGTCGGAGGGCAGCGGCGGGCACTCGTGATATTCGGTACGCCCGGCGCCTCTCTCTACCCGTACTTTGGGGGCCTCTCCGGGGGCTTCCTTGTCGACGACCAGTGTCCCTTCTGTGCCGTAGACGATAGGCCCTGGCGAGACGCCATGATCGAGTGTGGTCCAGGAAGCCTCGCACAGCGCCATTGCGTCAGGGAAGCGAACGATCATGGCGGCGTTGTCTTCGGCGTCGCCCCATCTGCTGTTGAGATTGGCCCGCATTCCCATCACGGCTGTGGCAGGCTTGCCCACCAGCCAGCGGGCCACCAGTGAGCCGTAGCAGCAGTAATCGAGCATCACCCCGCCGCCCGCGGCCTGCTGATGCCACCAGGTGGCGCCCCTTTCAACGCCGGACAGCTTGCGCGGGAGCTCCTGCCCGTCCTCATCACCCCCCGGATGAGAGACGCCCGCCCCCAGCGGACCCAAATGGCCTCCCCGAAACTTGACTGTCAGCACCTGCCCTATTGCGCCGCTGTCGACCAGCTCCTTGGCCTTGTGGGAGGCAGGTTGCCACGTGGTCGGCCAGTTGACGATCAGTTCGATGCCGGCCGCGCGTGCAGAGCGGGCCATGCTGATTCCGTCCCGCAGCGATGAGGCCATCGGCTTTTCGACCAGGACATGCACGCCCTTTTGCGCGCAGGCCTCCACCACGTCTGGATGCTGGGCATTCTCGGAACAGCAGACGACAATGTCCAGTTCCTCCCGGTCCAGCATCTCCTTGTAGTCGTCATAGGCTCTCGGCACACCCAGATCTTCCAGGGCATGGCGCAAGTTCCAGCCGCGCGTATAGTGGGCTGTGCGCAGCTCCGGGACGAGCGACGTTGTGTCGGCGCAGGCCGCCAGTTCAGCTTGTGGATGGGCGGCGAAGCGCTCCACCAGATGGTTGATGTGCATATGGGCGAACCCAATGACGCCGATACGAAAACTATTCGCCATGGACAACTCTCCATTTCGCGGAACGCTGATACATTCTCAATTGGCCCTGCGAAGCACGCCTGACTGACGCATGGACGCCAAACCGCCTTCCCAACGCAGTTGACCGCGCTAGCTGCGAACTTCCTCCTGCGACTTCAATCTTACCAGCATTCGTAGAGCGATTTCAACTGCTTCTCGCTTGGTGGACGCTCCCGAGCAGCGCATCGCGTCCTCGATCAACGTATCGTCAACTGCTAATGTCGATACGCACCTGCACTCTCCGCCACTTGTCAACAGCGCAAAACATTACGGCGGCACTCGCCCAGGCCGGGTTGGCGCGGCTCCCGCAGCAGAGACAGAGCCGTAGACTGCGCCGGCGCAACCGCTAGAAAGTCGTCCGCAACGCCTGGGCACTTCCCGTCTGCGCCGACCTGTACGCCGAGTCGAAGATCTCGATGACGTGGCGGGCATGCTCAGCGGTCGAGGTCGTAGGTTTATCATCACGGACCCAGTCCACGAGCTGCATCACATCCTCGTAGACGTGTGCCTCTTCCAGCCCGCGATGATCACCCACAACGTGCGGCAACGCGGCGTTCAAGTCGATCTCTTCCTCCAGTGCTCGGCCCGGGTAGTCGAATGGCTCACCGTTCAGCATACCCCCGTTGATGACCCCTTCAGTGCCAAAAATCAGCGGCCTGCCCATATTCGGGAGGCCCCCCGCGGCCACGCCGTAGACGAAAGCGAACAGACTGTCGCCAAAGTCGAGGACCATCAGCGTATTGTCATCCATGTCGGTAGGCAGCATCTGGCCGTAAAACTCCCGCTCTTTCACCCGTACGCCCGAAAACGCCGTGACGCCCTTGGCGGGTCCAAGAATTCCTGTCATGGCGTGCAGACCGTACACGGTCATATCGTAGAGCGGCCCGCCGCCTGGCTTGCGGAAGTACCACGCGGGATTGACATTGGTCAGAGGATCGTCGCCTCCGCGAACCCGCTCATTCTCGTGGTATCGGCCAAATGTCGCGCCCGTAACCGCCCAGGTCAGTCTGCCCAGTGCACCCTCCCCGATCAACTCCTTGACACGCTTATGGGCCGGCCGCAGCATTTCACCTGGACTGGAGACCAGCTTGACCCCTTTGGCCGCGGCCGCAGCTATCAATTCATCGGCTTCGTCCACGGTTGTCGTCATCGACTTGTTGAAATGGATGTGAAGGCCGGCGTCGACGCATTGCAGTCCCTGCTCGAAGTGGAGGCCGATGGGGGAGGCAATCGAAACCGCGTCCACGGTTCCGGAAGCCAGCAGCTCCTCTGCGCTGGCGTAGAAGTTCGGGACGCCGAACTTGGCCGCGGCGGCCTCGGCGCGGTCGACGACCGGATCACAGACCGCGGTGACGTTGACCCGGTCCTGGACGTCGTCCATGGTCAGGTGGGGCAAGAGTCCCCGAATCGAAATGCTGCCGGTACCGATAATTCCCAGGCGCACTGTATCAGTCATGGTGTTCTACTCGTTTCTGTGTGGAAGGACAGGTTTGTGTGAGACAGGATTACAGAGATTGAGAATGATGCTGAAGCGATCTCCATGAAGTGCGGTGCCGCCAACCGACTGCCCGTTTGAGTTTGTCGCAGCTAAACAGGGATTGATGGCCTTCGAGCCCGGCAGCCAGTGAAGCAAGCGCCGGACAAAAGCGCTCCACAAGTTCCTTGCTGGGTTCGAGCGCAGTCGTATCGTCGGCATTGAGAAAGTAGACGTCGTGGGCGGGCAGATCATGCGCAGCCTCCATCAGCAGACGGTGGGCGTCAGCGACGTCCTCGCTCCCGACCCAGCAGTAGAGCCAGGGGTTCCACGCATTGGCCGGCTTGGCCTCGGATGCCATCTGCTGACGGCGCTCCGGGGGACAGACGCCTGCGATGCGAGTGACGTAAGTGCGAATGCCGTAGGCGCGGCTGAACGACGCAAGCAGGTCCTCGCCGGCCCGCTTGGAGAAACTATACGAGTCTTCAGGGAGGGTTGGATGGGTCTCGTCGATCGGTAGAAAACTGATGGGAAATGGCGTGTCGCTGATGCGGAAACCATGGCCGAGGGCGCAGTTGCTGCCGGCCATTACGACCGTCTTCACATCGGCTTCCACGGCCGCCTGCATCAGGTAGTAGGCGCCCAGCACATTGGTCCGGAATGTAGCGTCAAACGCAACTTCCTCCTCTTCGGCCCGCCGCTTCATCTCCGGATGGTCGGTCGGCCAGGGTTGGGCGCCGATATGCTGGATGGCCTCCACCCCGGCGACCGCCCGCCGGCAGTCCTCCCAACTGGCCAGGTCACCCTCGATCCATGGGAACATCGAAAACTCGGGCGCAGGTCGGCTGCGAGACATCAACACCAGTTCATGCTCTTCGGAAAGTGCGCGAATGACGTATGCGCCCAGCTTACCGCTGGCGCCGGTGATCAGGACTCTCATTTTGCGCTCTCGTTGCCAGCCTCGGACTTGAAATTGTATCACGCCTCAAAACGGGCATCCAAGCCATCTCCCGCAACGCCAAGCTGTTCAAAACTGGAATGAGCACTGAAAAAACTGAGGCAGCGGCATAACCTTGGCCATGCCATGCGTCTGCCCTGCCTCTATCCAAAGACCGTTGTCAATTCCGCCCGACCCTGTCAGGACAACCCCATCTGGACCAGGTTGCGATAGCTGACGGCCAAACTCTCGAAGGGATCGCCAGGGCAGATGTCCTGTTCCACGGCATACCACTCAACATTCGCTTCGCGGCAGGCCTCAAGAATGCCCGGCCAGTTCAGATTGCCTTCTCCGACCTCCTTCATCACGTGATCGCGCCAACCGGCCATCGCCAAATCTTTGAGGTGAATAACCGGCATACGGTCCTTCATCCGCAGAATCCAATCGCGCACGTCGCCGCCCCCAAACTGAATCCAGTAGGTGTCCAGCTCCGCCTTGACATAGCGGGGGTCGGTCTCCTCAAACAGAATCTCGAGTCCGGACTTGCCGCCATAGCGCATGAATTCAAAGCTGTGGTTGTGATAGCTGAACGTCAATCCTGCCTCGTGAAGAGTTCGGCCGACCTCCGACGCTTCCGCCACGAACTGTCGCAGTCCCTCTTCGCCCGCTTCGATAAAGTGAAACGGCATACTGCCCACAGCCACATGCTTGCAGTCCCAGAGACGGTGCTCATCGATCACCGCGCCGATCTCCTCTTGCAGCCGCGGCCACGCAATGTGGGTATTCACAATGGTAATGTCGTGATCGTCGCAGATCTTTTTGACGCTTTCAGGCGATATAGGCCCAATGGCGGACACTTGCACCGCCGTGTATCCGATAGCGCTGATCCTGGCAATTGAGTCCGCGAATCCTTCCTCGGTCTTTGTAAAATCCCGCACTGTAAAGAGCTGCGCGGCAAGCACATTCTGGCTCATTGATGGTCTCCTGAAGTGAGTGGACGATTAGGCTTTGCCTTGTTCCAAGCTTCAAGTAAACAATGGATAGCCTGGGACACGCAAGTTGAGAGGCCTCTGTTTTTCTGCAACATGGAATGGCACGCGGACAGCCCTGTGGTACAATTCTTCGCGTATTTCTGCAAACTGACCTTCTCTCTTGGAAGCCAAAATGAGTTCGGACAGTCCCAGGGCTGATGTTGAGATCGACGCGACTATTGACGAAACACTCTCTGCTATTCGTCAAAGGCGGATGGTCCTGCCTGCCGTCCTTCTGCTCGCCGGACACCGTCCCCTGGCGTTCACATTCGGGCAGCTGCTCCTGATCTTGCAGCCTCTGGCCGTGCTCTTGGGCTCCAGGGGGCTGGACGCCTGGATTCGCATACTGACTCATCCGGGCGGTCCCCCCGCGCTGACCCATCGATTGGCGGAACTGCTGGAAAACGACCGCAATACAGGTCGTGAAGTGAAAACCGGAACGTGAGCTACCACACAGTGCCGGGTAAGCTGGCCGTTGCATGGCGGCAGCTTGCCGACACAGCAATTGAGTATGGCGAAACGCCGCTCTTTGCCTTGGGCCTTGACTCGCTCTACCGAGCTGGACTGCTGAACCTGCTCGCTTTGAGCCGCCTTTCCCGCCAGAATCTGGGGCCGCAGCACCCGACCGTCGTCGCCGGCGGAGATGGCTGGCTCTGGCTGTTGGCAATGCTTGTCTGGCGTCCGGTAGGAGGAGGCTATCGACACCATACGGCTGCGAACCCCGGTGCAACCACTGAAAGCAAAGCAGAGGACCTGTCGGACAGTTTCGATGACACGGGTCGAACCGTTCTCTATGCCGGCGCGGACAGCGCTCTCTACGCCGCGACGCTCAATCTCGCGGAACGGCAGGGCGGCACTGGCGTCACGCCTTCAGGTTTGGACTTGTCCGGGCCGTCGACGGCATCTGCCGGAATCGAAGGCGCCGACTTCGAGTTGCTGCCGGCGCTGATGGAACGGGAGTCTGTCCCCGAGGCCGCGGAGTCCTTGGATGAAGCCTGGCTGCAAAAGGGGGAGCGTTGGGCGAGCGGCCTTCTGGCAGTCGCGCTTCTGGTGTTTGCATTCTTCGGATAAAGGACCTTGTACTCTTCCCGATCGGGCTGGCTCAATCGTACTGTCCTCTTTATCGTCCTGGCCTGCGCAAGCCTGATCGTCGCCTCGCGCTTCGGACTGACTCTCGTACCTCCTGTTGTTTCGACCACGCTCTACGGCTGGGCGCTGCTGCTGGGCGCGTTCGCACTCTTGCTTGGCATAGCCAACACTGTCCGATTTCACCTGGTCAGAGTTCAGCGCGGGCAGAGAGAGTGGCTTCTCAGTCTCCTTCTCCTGATCGTCTTTGCCCTCGTTCTTGGGGCGGGAATCTCGTCGCCTGAGGGAACGACGGGCCTTCTCTCGGAGTGGATATTCGACGCGGTCGTGGCGCCCGGGCAAGCAACCCTCTACGCGCTGACCGGCATCTTCCTTTTGAGTGCTGCCTACCACTTTCTTCGCATCGACCGGCCTGGCGGTCTCTGGATTCTGGCCGGCGCAGTTCTGATGCTGTTTGTGCAAACGCCTTTCCTCTACCGGATTGTGCCCGACTCGCTGATCGACCTGGTCGACTGGCTTCTTTCCTGGCCTGTAATGGCCGCGATGCGCGGTGTTCTCCTCGGAAGCGCGCTGGCAGTTCTGTTCATCAGCCTCCGATTGATCGTGAACGGAACGAAGTAGACCCAACATCCTGAAGACGGTCGCAAAGATCTGCGGCCGCCTCCAGTTTTCGTTCAAAGCATTACGCATGGGAGACCGGTTCACAGATGGCGACGTTCGACTGTCCACACTGCGGGTACAGCAACCCGGTAGCGTCCCAATTCTGTCTCAACTGCGGCACCAATCTCGTGCGCCGGCAGCCGCAGTCCGCCCCTGCCGGCGAATCCCCTGATGAGCCCGATGACCTCACCGGCGGTCAGGAAACCGCCCCCCCTCAGCCTGGCGAGGCTTCCGAAGGGCGGCAATCCTCTGCCGAAGCCTCCGACCCAGGCTTCTCTCAGACCGGTTCCGATAGACCGTCCGCCGATGAAGACGCAACACCGGAAACGGGAAAGGATAAGCCGGAGCCTGACACTGCCCGACCCGGCCCGCTCTTGGGCGACCTTGGCGGCCTGCTTGAACCTGCGGACCCGCTGTCATTCATCACCTCAGGCGCCGGTGCGCTCGACCCGACTCGCGACTCCACCACAGCTCTGTCCGGTGAACTGACCACGGACGAAGAGGAACGCAGACAGTTGCGTCAGCTCTTTTCCGAAGATCTGCCGCTGCCGGTTGGGGCTCGACCGGACTTGACCCCGGACGCTGCGGAGGCGGCTGCAAACGGCAACGGACTGCAGAGACAGTTCTGGCTCGAAATGTTACTGCTTCTCGTTATGATTGGCGCCCTGCTTTGGGGTGGGCAACCGTCGCTGGGCGCCGCGCCGCACGCGCTGCCAGGCCTGGAACAGGTTCACCGACAGATCGACACCTTGCCTCCGAACAGCCTCGTACTGGTGAACTGGGCCTACGACCCTGCATCGGCCGGCGAAATGGACCTTCTTGCCCAACCGTTGATCGAGCATCTCCTGCAGAGGCAGGCGAAGATTATCGTCTTCAGTCAGTTGCCGGGCGGGCCGGCCACCGCACGGCGCGTCATCGCCAGGGCTGAGGAGTCCCTGAAACGACCATCGCGCACGCAGATTACGGCGAACCTTGTCATCGAAGGAGGCTACCTCCCAGGCGGTGCCGCCTCACTTCCTCTCCTGGGGGTCGCGCCGGCCCGGGCGCTGCCTGTCGACCCGAACTGGGTTGACCTCAGAGAGCGGTTCAGCATCGCGGCGCTGAGCGAAACCGGACCGGCGCTTACTCTTGTGATTGCCGCCCGCGCCGAAGATGTGCGGCGATGGCTGGAGCAGGTGCAGCCCCTCAACGACGGAACCGTCGTGGCGGCTACCAGCGCGGTTGCCGGCCCCGCTGTTCGACCCTATTTGCACAGCGGACAGCTGGCCGGGCTCGTCAGCGGCTGGGACGGCGGTAGCGTCTATGTTCGCCGCCTGGAGCGCGCCCGCAACCCTGCCGAACAGGGCCGGTCACTGAGATTGGTCAGCGGCCAGAACTGGGGGGTTGGCATACTGATCGTCGCTGTACTGCTTGGAAATCTCGCCGGGCTCAACCAGCGGAGGTCCCGGTGAGCCCGTTCAGCAGCGGTCTTCCCGGCCTCCTGCAGGATGCCGGGCTTGTTCTGGGTCTCGTCATGTCCCTGATGATAGGGAGCTATCTCATCCGGGACAACTTTCTGGCGCGCCTGGGACAGTACGTGCTGATCGGCGCCGGACTGGGCTACCTGGCAGTTCTTGTTTGGCGCAACGTACTCTGGCCCCGGCTCTTTGCGCCTCTGATCGCCGATCCTGTGGCTTGGCAGTCGGCAACCGGAACGGAACTGTTCACGCTGTGGCTCCCGCTCCTTCTGGGCGTACTGATGTGGGGGGGTGGGCTTGAGCTTCTGCGTCTTCCGCCCGACAGGTTCAAAGGAAGAATCCTTCTGCGCCTGCTGGCGGCGGTGCCGGCCGCCATCCTGGGCGGCGTCATCCTGGGGGTCGCTGTCAGCGGTGCCGTGCAGGGCACTTTGTGGCCCTTGCTCGAGGCAGCGCTTCAAACATCGCCGGCTGAGACAGCGGCAGCATCCGGCGGAACCGCGGGAACTGTTCAGGCGACGTGGCTGGTCAGGCTGCTTACGCTGGTAATTACCGGCGGCGTCCTGATTCATTTGCAGTATGGCCCCATCGCCGGCGAAAAGGAAAGCAGTTCCCCGCCTCCCCGAGCCTCTTCGCCGGTGGAAGCGGATGCCGGCGCCGGCGCAAGGCCCAACCTGTACAGAATGCTCATAGGGACCTCCCTGCGTGTGTGGGAGGGTATTGGCCGCAGGGCCCTCTGGCTGGCTGCAGGCATCATTTTCGCTCGACTTGTCGCCTCCCGCTTCTCGCTGGCGCTGGCCCGCCTGGACTATTTTCTGTATGAGATTCCACGGACTGACCTCTGGCAGCTGCTGTGGGCGACTCTGCGCGGGGGCGGTTCATGACCCTTTCGCGCCTCCAGCCGCCGGCCTCCCCTGGTCACGGACCTACAGCGAACTCATTGGCCGACTTCGCCCCGCAGAGCATACTGGCACTCGCCGCAGAGCCGCGGCGCGCTGCAGCCGTCTTGATCGAACCGGTCGAAGAAATACACAGACTGGTAGGATGGCAGACTGTCGAGCTGTCGGAGCAGGCCGGGCCGAATGAAAGTAAGGCCGCTCTTGTAGGGGCAATCAGCCGCCTGGAAAGTCAGTTCAGCATCGCCCTCTGGGATGTGAAGAAACAGCGGCCCCGTCTCCACACGCCCGGCGAGGCGGCCTTCGATGGAGTTGGTCAGGCCTTCGCGGTAGCGGACCTGCAACCGCCCTTGCGAGTCTGGATGGCTGGCCTTTCCGGCGGCGGCAGCCTCACTGCCGGCGAAGCCGCACTTGCCGGCGCCCTGTGCAACCCGGTCGCGACCTATCTGCCGGGCCCATATCAAAGTACAAGGGCTTTGACCGGGGAACTGCAGGCGCTGCGACCGGACGTCATTCTGATTGTGGGCGGCCGCGAACAGATTGCGCCGCAGAGCCAGGAGCAGGTCATGGCTCTGAGCCGGCTCGTGATCGAGGCAGCCGCGGCCCTCCCGGAGGGGAACAGACCGGTATTCTGTTTTGCCGGAAACAGCCAGCTGGCCGGCGCGGCACTGGCAAGTTGGCGGCAGGCGACCGGCGGGGGTGAGGCTGCGGCGGCCGGTAACGTGTTCACCGCCTCCGGGAGCTACAGCGCTACTGCACTGCACAGCGTACTGGAGCGGCTTCACTGGCAACGTTCCTTGAGCCTGCCCGCTATGCAGGACATCGCCGGGTGGCTTGATCAGACGGTGGAACTCTCCAGCACGCATTGGGCCTTTGCCCAGGCGGTCCGGCTCTGGAGGCGGCGTCAGCAGCTGCCGGCCTTGCATGGGCTGTACGCCGCGGAAGATAGGTGGCTGCACGTTTGGACATGGGAGATGCCCGATCAGGAAAGAGAAGGCCTGCGGATAAACTGTGTGCGTCCGGGAGAACGCCCGGATATCCTGGCTGACTGGCCTCCTGTCCGCCTGGTCAGCGGCCGCTGGCCCGCGCAGTGGCCCCGGCCGTCGCAGCCGCCGCCGGTACTGGGCCCTCAGGGATCGAAGGCTTTGCCCGCATACTGGTGGGATCCCCTGGGCCTTGTCCCCGCAGTGGCCGGAATCGGCCGGAATGCGCCGGAGGCGGTTCTACAGGTGCTGACGGCAGACCTTCTCATGGAGAATGGAAGGGAATTCGCCGCCGCTTGACGCACATGACCAAGTTGTTGAAAATGTAGGGTACAGAACCCCAGTGGGAGAACTGAATCCAGAAAGGCAGTCGATTGGGGAGGGCTTATGACGACTACGCTGCGCCAATCAGATGGAAGCTACATGCGGCAGACCGACGTCGGGCCTATTATACAGCTTCTCAACAGATCCCATTGCGTCGAGTTGACTGGATTCAGCAATGTGGGAAAGTCTTCTCTGATGCGTGTGCTGGCCCACGTCGATGTCTGGATCCAGCAGCTGGGAGAAGAAGGAAGCGCGGTCCTGCCGGTCTATATCGATTGCAACCGCATGCTGGATATGACGGAGCAGGGATTCTATGAGCTTGTGCTGAGATGCCTGCAGGAAAGCAGCCCGGCTCTGGCTGAAAACCAGGAGCTGCAGAACGCCTACGAGGCCCTGGTAGCCCCCGCGAACGTATTTCAGGTGCCTCTGAGTTTCAGCAACGGACTGACCGCCGCCCTTCACAAACCCGATTACAAACTGATCCTGCTGTTCGACGAGTTCGACGAGCCATTCCAGCAGATCGACACGCGCGTGTTTCTCAACCTGCGGGCCAAGAAGGACCGCTACGGCAACCGGCTTGTCTTCGTGACCGCAACGGTACGGCCGCTCGCAACATTACGGCCCGGAGACCACAGCGGTGAATTCGGCGAGCTCTTCACCCATCATCCCTGGCATCTTGGCCCGCTTCCACGACATGAAGTGGAACGATACATGCGACACTTCAGCGCTCAGTATGGAAGCGTTCCTTTTGAAGAGGATATCGACTTTGTCTACCAGTGGACCGGCGGGCATCCGGGCTATCTGGCCGGAGTCAGCAGGATTCTTGGCCGTGCGGACGCGGCCAGGGAACAGGAAAGCGAAAGTGAGCAGAATCGCTTCGTCTTTCTCCGGGGCCTGATCGACAGGCTTCACCAGGATCAGACCTTGCAAACAGAGAGCGAAAAAATCTGGAAGAGCTGCACAGTGGACCAGCAGGAGAACCTGCGGCTCCTTTTCTCTGGGCTCGAGCCTGACCCCGCCTCTCTGTCGCAGTTGATGAAGCACCACATCCTGGTCCGGGAGCGGGAGGAGTTGCGTGCTTTCTGCCGGCTCTTCGCCGAATACGTTCTAGCGCACCAGGCTTCCGCCCCTTCTGACGAAGGGCTCCATGTGGATGACGAGAGCGGGGAAGTGACTGTCGGCGGCCGCCAGATCGAACTCACCGCGCTTGAGTATCAGATGGTGAAGTTGCTTTACCAGAACAGCAACAAAATTGTTGACAAGTTCGAGATCGTCAACGGCGTTTGGGGCGAAGAGCAACTGCCGGACGTGGACGACGCCCGCATCGAGAAGCTGATCAGCCGCTTACGCCAGAAGGTCGAGCCCGACCCCGCGGAGCCCGTTTACATTACCACCGTTAGAGGAAGAGGATACCGCCTCGTCATAGACTGAGCGAACAAAACCGGAGGGCCTGCAGTAAAACGCGGAGCTGGCAGGCGGCTACTTGCCGTTCGTAGCTGTCCCCCGGATTTTGTTGGCTTTGCCCTTCGGTCTATACTATTCGCAGTCCGACAATTGCGGTTCTATGTGCAGTAGCGTCCGTATCGCCTGCAGTTGCTCGGCAGCAATCCCAAATCATCCTTTCAAGGCAGAGTCGTTCTATGGCTGAATCCCTACAGGCAGAAAGTAGCCCGGAATCGGTGACCTTCAGAGGGAAACCCAAGTCGATGGTCTCCGCAGTTGCGCTTCTCATTGCAGGAACGCTGACCTTCACATTGGGAATTAACCGGATCTATTTCGTAGAGGCCATCGCCTGGACCTTTCTGATCTGGGGCGCGCTGCTCCTGTACGGTCACATCATCGATCTTGGAACCGTTTACGAAGTCACTGAAGAAGGTCTCGCGATAAAGAGCCCGTTGCGCTTCTGGGCGCTTTCCCGCAATTGGGACTGGGGGCACTTTACACGCATGGACGTGATCGTGAAGAGAAGGGAAGCAAGCGAGGCCGACGTGGAAATGCAGGTTCACTACACGCCGGAAGATTCGACCGTCCTGTTTCGCGAGGATCTTCCTTTCATTCCTGAACTGGCAGGGGAAATCGCCAGCCGCGCCGGCTTGAAGCCGGAAAGACGGCAGGCTATGCAGGATTTCGATTCGATTCCCCAGGACGACAAGGCTACCTATACCTGGAACTAGCGCTCCCCGGCCTTGTCTACTGCGCCGAAACAACGGCGCGTCGCTCCGAAGAACTCCCTTAGGCGCCCTGGTGCGCGGAGATGTCCATCAGGTAGATCTGACGGCCGTCGCCGCCATGCACTGAATCGACTGTGATCAGCCTCCCGTCCGGGCTGGAGCGAGGATGCAGATCGCAGCGCCACTCGCCTTCGTACCCCTGGTACGAGGCGTACTCTCCCAGTTCCGTTCTCTCGCCGCTCTCCACGTTGTATAGATACAGCTCCTGGACCCTGCCGTCGCCTCTGGCCACGGGGTAGGTGTCGTTCAATATCCAGTTTGTGTCGGTAAGATAGGTGCAGTGCCCGTTCAGCTTCATCACACCCTTGCCGATAACATCCACATCCTGCGTGCCGTCGCGGTAAATGTAGAAGGCGTCGCCGTGTGAAGGATGCTTGGCCCACGCCAGGATCTGCTCCGGATCGCGCCAGATGAAGTGGGAAGTGTGCCCGTATTGGTCGACGGCGTAGATGTCGGAGCCGTCAGCCGCGGCCGTCATCATGCGCGTGCTGAACCCGGCATCGCCGAAACGCCAGCGGTGCAGAAAGATGAAACGGGACCCGTCGGTATTGAAGAGGAGGTGGTTGAAGTAGTGTCTGGCTCCGCTGATGTCCATGTGGGGATAGGGGATCGCGGCCACCTGCGCAATCGAAATGATGAGCGAGGCTTCGCCGGTCTCGAGGTCGATACGATGAATTCCTGCGTCTTCGGGCGCCAGCTGCTCGAAGTTCGGATCGGGGATGCCGGCGTAACCGTAGCCGGGCCGCATGTGGTTGATGCGGCGGAAGTCGGCGCCGACCGCGGTGCGCCCGTCGGGGGAAACGGTATAGATCGGATATCCGACCGTGCGCCTCCTGCCTGAATGAACGTCCATGATATGGCAGACGAAGCGGTCGTCCACTCGATCGTTCCAGACGACCTCCCTATCGGAGCCGGGGACCCACTGCAGCATACAGCCCTGCTGCCAGCACCAGGCCCTTGTCTCACCCAGCTCGATCCAGCGGTTCCCGTCAGCCAGGTCGATCATCCCGATGCCGATCACGTCATCTGCGTTCGGCGAACGGTGCTCAAAATCGACCTCCATCCCGAGCACATAGCGGCTGGAGGGGTCGAACTGCAGCTTGTCGTAGTAGCCGAACCAGTGATGCTTCGGCCCGGAGGTGATGGGGCGCATACTCATCAGCGCTTTCTCCTCATGGGTTTGGCGTTGGGTCTATTCAGTGGCGGCGCCCGCCAGGTCCAGCTCTTCCGCAAAGTGGCAGGCAACGAATCTCTCGTCTACCAGGTTGCGCAACTCTGGCGTCTCCTCCTGGCAGCGCTCCTGGGCGTAGCGGCAGCGAGGATGGAAGTAGCAGCCCGGTGGAGGGTTGGACGGGTCCGCAACTTCCCCTTCCAGGACGATCCGCTCTCGCTGGCTGTGCGCCGGACCCGCCGCGTGGACGGCCGAGAGCAGCGCCTCTGTGTAGGGGTGCAGCGGCTGGCGGTAGAGTTCGTCTGCGTCTGCCATCTCTACCAGTTTGCCGACATACATCACCGCCACCCGGTCGCTGATGTGCTTGACGACACCGAGATCATGGGCGATGAAGAGGTAGGTCAGGTCCAGTTCCCGCTGCAAAAACTTGAGTAGGTTGAGGATCTGTGCCTGGACCGAGACGTCGAGCGCGGAGACCGGCTCGTCCGCGATAACGAGTGTCGGGTTGAGAATGAGGGCGCGGGCGATGCCGATGCGCTGGCGCTGTCCTCCGCTGAACGCATGGGGATAGCGCGTGATGTACTCGGGCCGCAGCCCCACCAGGCGCAGCATCTCCACCACGCGGTCCTCAAGTTCGGACCCCCTGCCCATGCCGTTGAGCCGCAGCGGCTCGCCGATAATATCGAGAATCGTTTTGCGGGGATTGAGCGAAGTGTACGGGTCCTGAAAGATCATCTGCAACTGGGAGCGCACCGGACGCAGCGCCGCATTGTCCAGCGCGGCCAGGTTGTAGTCCTCGCCCTCTTCGCCTTGAGGACGAAACTGAATGTCTCCTGCGGTCGGTTCGTACAAGCGCATGATCAGCCGGCCCACCGTCGTCTTGCCGCAGCCGCTCTCGCCGACCAGGCCCAACGTTTCTCCCTTCTGCAGCGCAAAGTCGACGCCGTCCACGGCCTTGATGTGGCTGACGACCTTGGAGAACAGTCCGGATGTGATGGGAAAGTGTTTCTTCAGTCCGCTGACTTCCAGCAGTGGATAGCTGTCAGATTCGCTATTGATGGCCTGTTTCCTCTGCGACTGGGGGGCTGTCCTGGTGCGCGTGTTCCGTGTACAGGAGGCACCGCACCTCCCGGTTGTCTTCCAAGGTGATCGGCTGAGGCACGATCTCGTCGCAAACGCCGGCGATGAAATCGGCGCAACGCGGATGGAAAGGACAGCCTTTGAGCGTGCTGTAGGGGTCCGGCACCACGCCCCGGATCGTCTGCAGCCATTCCCGCTTCTGGTCCATGCGCGGCAGGGACTCCAGCAACGCGATCGTGTAGGGATGTTTGGGGTCGCGGAAAATGTCGTCGGCTGCGCCTTGTTCGACGATCTTCCCAAGGTACATGACCGCCACTTCGTCGGCCATATCGGCGACAACGCCCAAATCATGCGTGATAAACATGATGGCCATGTTCAGCTCGGCCTGCAGGCCCTGCATCAGCTCCAGGATCTGGGCCTCCGTCGTCACGTCCAGCGCCGTGGTGGGTTCGTCTGCGATGAGAAGACTGGGGTGGCAGGAAAGCGCCATCGCGATCATGACGCGCTGGCACATGCCTCCACTCAGTTGGTGGGCGAAGGCGTCCATACGCTGTTCCGCCAGCGGAATATGCACCTGCCTAAGCATGTCGATGGCGATGTCTTCCGCCTCGGACTGGGAAACGGGCTGGTGCAGCAGGATGTTCTCGGCTATCTGGTCCCCTATCTTGTGCACGGGGCTGAGGGAGGCGCGCGGCTCCTGAAAAATCATTGCAATCTCGCCGCCGCGGATCGCCCGCATCTCTGTTCCGGTTGCGGGAAGTTGCAGCAGGTCCACGACGGTGCTCTGCCCGTCATCGTCAGGCCTCGTGTAGAGTATCTCGCCGTCAACCGTGTGTCCTGGCGGTCGCACCATGCGCATGATCGAGCGCGCGGTAACGCTTTTTCCGCAGCCGCTTTCGCCCACCACGCCCAGGACCTGCCCGCGTCGAATCGAAAAGGTGGTGCTGTCCACCGCCTTGGCGATCCCTTCGGTCATGAAGAAATGAGTCTGCAAATCCCTTACTTCCAGCAGCGTGTCCATAGGTTCACTTGAAGCACTTGGTCTTTGGAGGAAGCCGGTCTGGAAGTCGGAATTGGGACGGCTTCATTTACAGGTCTGCGTACGGGTCGGCTGCATCTCGCAGGCCGTCGCCGATAAAGTTCAGCGCCAGCACCGTGACGACCACGAACATCGCCGGCCACAGGATCCAGGGATGAATCGCGATCTCGACAACCTGCTGTGCGTCCTTGAGCATCACGCCCCAGCTCACGGTCGGCGAAACCAGACCCAGCCCGAGAAAACTCAGGGCCGTTTCGCCAAGGATCATCCCGGGAATGGCGAGCGTGATGTCCACCAACACATAGCTCATGAAGGAGGGAACGAGGTGCTGCCAAATCAGGTACCACTGGTTCGCGCCCGCAGACTGTGCCGCCAGCACGAAGTCTTCATTGCGTAGGGAGAGGAACTTTCCCCTCACCACGCGCGCCAGGGTCGTCCAGGCAAGCAACGAGAGTATGATCGTAATGCCAAAGTAGACCCGGGTCTGCGGCCAGTCGACCGGCATCGCGGCTGCCAGTCCCATCCACAGGGGAATCGTCGGAATGGAGCGAATGAACTCGATAAGCCGCTGGATCAGGTTGTCTACCACACCGCCGTACAGCCCGGACAGGCCTCCCAGCACCAGTCCGATGACCAGGGCGATGGAAACGCCGACAAGGCCAATCGTTAAGGAGATGCGGCCGCCGTGGAGTGCGCGCCCGAAAATGTCACGACCAAACTTGTCGCCGCCCATAAGGAAGATCGGGCCGACCTCTTCGGCGTTTTCGACCCCGAAGAGATGCCAGTCCATTCTGAATTTGCCCCAAAGCTTGTAGGGGTCCCCCTTTACAAAAAACTGGACCGGATATTGCTGGCTGCGGTCTTCGACAAAGTCGCGCGTAAATGTTTCCTTATTGGTTTCAATCTTGACGGCGTACACGAAAGGAAGCCGCCAGCTTCCGTCGTCAGCCCGAATGTGGATGTCTCTTGGAGGGAGATAGAGATGCTTGTTGAAGCGATGCGCCTTATCGTAAGGCGAGATGGCCGGCGCCAAAAGCGCGGCAAGGTAAAGAAGGGCGAGGAACCACATCGAAAAGACTGCCATCTTGTTGCGCCGGAAGCGGATGAGCATCAGCTGTCGCGGCGTCAGGAACTGGGTCGTGGACTCGCCAATTGTCCCTTCGGCTTCGAGAAGACCGGACAGGTCTCCGCCTTCGTAGGGCGAGGATGCCCGCTCGGGAGAGGCTGCGGTGGTCATGTTGTACCCCGTTCCCCGTAGCGTATTCGGGGGTCGACCCATGCCAGGAGGATATCCGAGATGAGCGTCCCGACTAGCGTGAGGGAGCTTAGAATCATAATCATGCTGGCGGCAAGATAGAGGTCCTGGGACATCAGCGCGCGCCAGAGCAGAGGCCCGGTGGTCGGCAAATTCAAAACCAGGGCCACGAGAACGGTGCCGGAGACTATCTCGGGGAGGCGCCAGCCTATGGTGCTCAGGATCGGGTTGAGGGCTACTCGCACCGGATACTTCATCGTGAGCTGACCTTCACGCAGGCCCTTGGACCGCGCCGTCTCCACATATGGTCTACCTATCTCATCCAGCGTCGTCGCCCGCATCACGCGGATCGTGCCGGCCGTGCCGGCAGTTCCGACGATCACGACCGGTAGCCACATGTGCTTCAACATATCCCAGACTTTGGCAATGCTCCACTCCGCGTCCAGATACTCGGTCGAAAACAGGCCGCCCGCGCTGGCGCCGAAGACCTTGATGCCTATGTACATGAAGATTAGCGCCAGGAGAAAGTTCGGCGTCGCCAACCCAATGAAACCAACAAAAGTGAACACATAGTCGGCCAGGCTGTACTGGCGCACCGCGGAATAGATGCCGATGGGTATGGCCATGGCATAGACGAACAGCAGCGTGAAGAAGGACATGATCATCGTCAACATGAGCCGCTCGCCTATCAGCCTGTTGACGGGGCGATCCCAATAGAAGGAAAGCCCCATATCCCCTTGTACGAAGTTCGTGATCCACTTGACGTACTGAATGTAGCCGGGCTGGTTCAGACCGTAGTGGGCCTCCAGCGCCACGATTTCCTCTTCACTCAGCTCCTCGCCGGCCGCTGCCAGATTGGCCACATAGGTGGTCACGTAATCACCCGGCGGGAGCTGGATGATGGTAAAGCTGACTATTGAAATGAGGATAAGCGTCGGAATCAACTGCAGGACGCGACGCAGGATATATTCGCGCATGACTTTAGTGCAATGAAGACCAGCTAAAAGCAGAACCTATATGTAGGCCGGCGGTCAAGTAGGAAACTGACCGCCGGCTTTCGGCTTCATTTCGAATCTAGCTCTGCTTATAGAAGAACTGCTCGGGATGTACCGGGACGGCCCGAATCACTGAGAAGCCCCACACACCGTCGTCGGGGAAGTTGGTCAGGTTCTTCTTCATCACGACCGGCTTGGGGATGCCGACGGTGCCGAAGCCGGGCAGGTAGTCGTAGAACCACTCCCACAGCTCGCGGGCGATGGCGACGTGCTCCTCTTCGGTAACCGCGTCGATCATCTCCTGCCAGCGGTGGTAGACCCAGGCTACCTCCTCCGGCGGCTCCACCGCGATCTCGCTCTCCTCGTCGCCGTCCAGCCAGATGTCATAGCCCTTGCCCCAGGGAACGTTGCACTGTCCGGGGTGGTTGAGCCGCGAGCACCAGACCCAGGTAATGTCGGAGATATCGCCTTCCCAGCCGGACATACCCATGTCGTTAGCGGCAACCAGCTCGTTCAGATGGGAACGGTTGATTGGACGCAGCGACGGGTCGAGGCCGACCTGACGCCACTGCTCGACGACCAGTTCGAAGACATCGAGGACGTCGGCCTGCTCGGTGTCGAGCTGAATGACCCAGCTTACGCGCGAGCCGTCGGGGAAGAGGCGGAAGCCGTCGGAATCCTTCTCAGAGTAGCCGGCCTGATCCAGCAGCTCCATCGCCATATCCGGGTCAAACTGCGCCCAGTGCGACTCATCGCCTTCCTCGTAGTACTTGGAGCCAGGCCAGGCCGCCCACTGCCGCGGCTCGCCCAGACCGAAGTAGACGACGTCGTTGATCTCTTCGCGGTTGATGGAAATCGACATCGCGTGCCGTACATCCTTGTTGCCGAAGAACTCCCGGACCTGCGGGTCTTTGTGAGTATGGTTGGGAACGATGATGGTACGGCCAGGGAAGGTCGACTTCCACATCTTGATCTTCAGGTCCGCCGACTCCAGGTTGGCCATGTACAGTTCCATGTTGGCCAGGTCGGCCTGGCGGCCGGAGAATTCCAGCTCGCCCGCAATCAGCTTGGCGTTGGCAACCTCGCGTTCACTGATGACGAACACGATCGTCTTGTCGATGTAGGGCAGCTGGTTGCCTTCGGTGTCAACCTTCCAATAGTAAGGGTTGCGTTCGTAAGTGTGGTGGTCAGGGGCGTCGTCCACTCGGATGAAGGCGGTCATGCCAGGAAGCCCAATCTGAGCAGGAATCGTCGACCCGACTCGGCCTTTATCACGGATCAACTGGCGCCACTCCTCGAAACCGGCCTCTTCGGTCATCTTGGCGATCTCGTCGGCGTCGCCATAATCAGGATGGAACTGCTTGAGATAGTGGGCAGGCTGCCATAAGCCGCCCTGCGAACCGGCGTAGAAGGTCTCGTGGAGAACGATCAGGGGATAGGGCTTGGGAAGGTAAGTCTGATCGTGTAATCGTCAATCTTCTCCATCTGCAGCGGATCGCCGCTGGGCGAAGCCCCCGCCTTCCAGGAGGTGGGAGGACCGCCGGGCGCGTATTCTTCGTTGAGCCACAGATCATGCCAGGAGAACATGAAGTCGTCGGCGCTGAACGGCGCGCCGTCGGACCACATCAGGCCTTCGCGCAGATGCAGAATCTGCTCGGTGGCGTCTTCGTTGAACTCCCAGCTCTCGGCCAGACCACTCGTGATGGAGGAGAAGTCCGGCGCGATGCGCAGGATCAGCTCGGTGCCCATGACCGCCTGCGGGTCCCCGAAGAGATGGTTGGGATTGCCGATGGCAACGCGGGTGGTGCCGCCGTACTGGCCAATCTCCTCAAGGGGTTCAATCACCACCGGATTGGCGGGTAGACGCTCATCCACCGGCGGCAGGCTGCCTGCGGCAACGCGCTCGGCGAGCAGAGGCGACTCGTTGTACTTGGACATCGAGCCCGAATCCGCGGCCGGGGCCTCCTCGGCCGCTGGGGCCTCGTCGGCAGCCTGCGGTTCGGCGTCTCCACCCGGCGCACCGCAAGCCGCCGCAACTGCGGCCGCGGCCGAAAGACCGCTCATCCGCAAAAAGGTTCTGCGATCCATTCCGTCCTTCATGGTCTCTGTTTCCTTTCGCTTGAGTTGATTCAACAAGTGGCAGTTCGATTGTCAGTGACAATAACAGATCCGAGAACAACCCGATGGCGGCAATCTATGCACCCATATCCACCGTCGTATTCAGCACCGTCAACATGACCCACTCCATCATGCCCCGCCAGTATTCATAGCGTTCGGTTGTGGATCCTTGAACCACGACGGAGTACAGGAACTTCTCGGCGCAAAACAGCCGCGCTCTGCGCCGCCGCGTCGTCCCATCCTGCACGAACGTACACACCCACTCCTGGCACCAGTCGCCCACGTCATCCAGCGCTTCCAGCCTTTCGACCACGCACTCTTCAAGCTGGTTCAGCCCTTCCTCGATTCCCTCAGCCAGCAGCGAACTTTCCTCCGCCGCCAGCGGCTGACCCATATCCTGGACCGTGATCGAAATGAAGGTGGCCGCGTCTGAGGGATCCGGGTAGAGGCTTACCGCTGGATCCGGCGTATCCCTTTCCTGCAGCTGCCACTCGGGAGGATACCAGAAGGAGGGACGGCCCGCCGCGTGCTTGTACGTCTTGACGGAGGTGAATCGCGGGCGGGTAGGCTGTTTCGTCGAGGTCATCGGGTTTGCCATTCTCAGTTTGTAGAGGTGTGACGCAGGCGACTCGCAGCCGGAAAAGTTTGTCTGAGGGCGGCGCAACCTTTCCCATTCGATCCGGGTCAGGCTGCGCCGTCTCTAAGGCTGTTCGTTGCACTGGGCCAAAGGTGGAAGTGGAACACTGAATCGACTTCCGGCCTTAGCCCAGTGGCTGCACGGCCTACATGTGATTCTCGGGATCTTCCCAGGAGAGCAGCTGTGGATTCAGGAAATGCTCGTCCTCCAGCCCGTCATTGACCGGCTGGCCTGAGACGTAGTTGAACATCTTGTTCTTCATGATAATCAGCGCCGGTGACTGGCCCAGGTAGCCGACGATCGGGATCTCCTCTGCCCAGATGTCAAGAATCTGGTAGAACAACTCGTCACGCTTGGCCGGATCCGGCTCGGCGCTGACCTGGTCCCAGATCTCCCAGATCTTCCACAGGAAGTGGCCGTCTGGCGGCGGTTCACCGTTGGCGTCGTTCTCGTCCACCTTCCAGCGGCCGTACGCGCCAGCCCAGGGACGGTCCAGCTCGGTGCCGATCCAGGGCGACGGCGTCAGAATCGGCAGCAGATCGCGATAGCCGCCCCAGTAGACGGCGTCCTGGGTATTGGCAGACCAGTGCTCGGTGTAGAGCGAGCGCTCCATTCCCTTGTAGGTCGCCTTGAGACCGATCTCTGCATAGTACTTGATGATCGTGAGGACCGAGTCTTCCTCGGGCGTGCCCGGCTGTGAGGTCCCCTCGATAATAAAGCTCAGAGTCTCGCCGCTGCCGTCCTTCCACAGCCTGAAGCCGTCGGAGTCGCGTTCGGCGTAGCCGGCATCGTCGAGGAGCTGATTGGCGCGGTCCGGGTCGTACCCGGCGTAGGCATCTGTCAGCTTTTGGTAGAACTGCGGCGACTGATCCAAGGGACTGTACTGGCGAGGTGTCAGCAGGCCGTCCCATACAAGCTCGTTCAACCCGTCGCGGTCCACCGCCAGGGACATTGCAATACGTACGTCTCTGTTCTCGAACAGCTCGCGCACGCGCGGGTCCTGCGCACCCTGGTTGGGCGTAACCACTTCGTGCCGGGTCGAGGTACCGATTACGACCCGGTAATCGCCGGCATCTTCATTCTCCTTATAGAGCGTGAAGTTGCCAGTCTGGATGTGCCGCGCCTGGAAGTCGACCTCGCCGTTGATGACGCGCAGGTTGAACACGTCGTTGGTGTCGAAGAGACGGTGCGTCACCTTGTCGATATAGGGCAGCTGCTGGCCCTCTTCATCCACCTGCCAGAAGTAGGGGTTCCGCTCCATCAGGAACAACTCGGAGGAAAGCTCGTTCTTCGAGAGCCACGGGCCGATGTTGGGCCTGTCCGGGTTCAGGTACCACCAGTTGCGGTCGACGTAGTACTGGTCCCAGGAGTCGACGCCCGCTTCATCGATCTGCGCCTCCAGGGCCGCCTTGTCTTCTGTCAGATCGATGTGGAACTGCTGCATGTAGTGGCCCGGCGAGAAACAGTGCGAGCGGGTCACGTCGAAGGCGAAGAGCGGCTTGGGATGTTCGAAGGTCATCATCACCGTGTTGTTGTCGGGGGCCGACACCACCATCGGTACGCGCGGCGTACCCGTTCCCCAGCGAATCGAGACCGCTGGCGTCAGGTCCTCGTTGGAGAAATGGTTCTCGTACCACCACATGAAGCTGTCGCTGTCGAACGGCGAACCATCGGACCACTTCAGCCCCTCGCGCAGGTGGAAGGTCCACTCCGTGGCGTCCGCATTGGTCTCCCAGGACTCGACCATGTTGGGGCGCAGCGTCAGGTCCATGTTGTACCAGGTGAGGGACTCGTTCTGCATCTTGGTCGGACCCCAGCGGTCGGAGACGCCCTTGAAGCCGCGACGTATGGTGCCGCCGAACTTGCCGACCTGCTCTACGGCTTCCAAAACGGCGGGACTGGCAGGCAGACGTTCGTCAACAGGGGGCAGGTCACCCGCTGCCACCATTTCCGCCAGCATCGGCGCCTCACTGTACATACTGCCCGACGCCGCAGGCGCTGCCTCTTCAGCAGGAGCCTCGTCGGCTGCAGGTTCCGCTGCCATCTCTGCTTCGGGCTCGCCGCCCGCGCCGCAGGCTACGGCCACCAACCCGGCCGTGGCCACACCGGAAACGCGCATGAACTCCCGGCGGTTAATCCAGTTTCCCTTTGACTTCAGACTTCTCATTGATTGTCTCCTTTGTTGAGAGGCCCTGCAACGATTACCTTCGTTGACAGCTGGATAAGTTGAAAACGAAATACGCGATTCTGCTACAAAATTCCGCTAATCCTGCACCCAGTGCCACAGGCGCGTGCGGTTGAAACCCAGTAGTTCCAGTTTGCCGTCGCCGTTCGTATCGGCGATCGTGAAGACCGCCCGCACGCCGGTGTCGCCATCGTCGAAGCGGTCTTCGGCATAGGTGTGCAGCGGCATATCCAGTTCCTGGATAATCTTCCCGTGCCCGTCGATGAGCGTCGGCTTCTTTCCCTGGCACTCGGCAAAGATTACATCGGCCTCGGCGCCGGCCAACCGTATAGTCCGGCCGTAGCCGGCCTTTTCCATGCGCCAGATCTCGTTGCCCCCGCAATCCACCAGGTAGCCGCGGAAGCCGATATGGGCGTCTTCGCCGTGCAGCCGCCGTTCCGTGACAAAGAGCTGCTGCCCCTCCTTCTCCGGCAGGAACTTGCCCACCGCGCAGGTCTGGATGTGCGTGCCCTCGAAAATCCATCGATCTTCGCCGGTCGCGGCATCGAGGACCACCAGGTCTTTGCCGGCGACCATGAGCAGCTCCGGCCTGCCGTCATCATCGATGTCGTGAACGTGCAGATGATCGACGTGGGGCGCGCGTGTCATCTCCTCAAGGTGCGGCTCCAGATCGGGCCGCCACCAGACCTTGAGCCCATCGGCGCGCACGCAGCAGTAACCTATGAAGGCCTCCTCCTTACCGTCGCCGTCGATGTCGTAGAAGTCGTGTGAATGCCCGGCCCCGCCGTAGAAGTGGCAGTTCCACAGGCAGTTCAGATCGTCGTCGTAGATGTAGATGGGGTTCACGAATGTGGAGACGAGAATGTCGCGCCTGGCCCCGAGGCCGCGGATGTCGCACAGCTGCAGAACACAGTTGGGACCTGTTTCCACCTCTTTGCGGTAGTAGCCGCGGTCGCCTTCGAGGATTCTGAGGTAACTGCGGCCGTCGCGTTCGGTCACGTAGACGATCTCTTGTTTGCCGTCACCGTCGATGTCGCTGACCGCGGCCGCAACCTCGTGCATGGCCCAGTGGCCCGTGCCCAGTGGAGCCCCCTCTTGCCACATCACGTCGCCGTCCAGCTTCATGGCGGTAACGCAGTGGACCTGCTTCTCGTGGCGGTAACCGCCGGCCGACATGCGGGGAATGTGGCAATCGCGGGCCTGGAAGAAGACTGCCTCCAACTCGCCGTCGCCGTCCAGGTCTCCCAGGCGCATGCCCGTATCGCCGAAACCGGTCGTGTCGACTTCATTTGCAAGGCGGAATGGACCTGTCATGGGCACCTCGTTCTCAGGCTGGGCCGGGCCACTTTGTCATTGCCTGCTCGAATTTGGACATACGATTGCAACCGGAGAACTGCCTGTCTCGCAACGTCAACTGTAATCGCGGGGTTGGTTGCCGGGTAGTTTGGGGAATTCTAAAGGATATTAACAGTCTCGTCAATCTTGTGAAATCGACAAAGCGCGACTCTGAACTGAGGGCACGCAACGAGGGAACAGGGGCGGAGTTGAGGAAGCGAAACGGCCTTTCAGGGATACAAGTCCTGCTTCTGTTTATAGACACGTTGCCCAGCCATCATGACAGTGTCTTGAGAACAAGGCCCTCGCCGCTGAATAACGGACACGGCTAGGCCAAGCCGGTGCAACCGGTGGGTTTACATCCAGCAGCGCCGTTAAGGCCAGCTGCTGAGCACCTCTCTAACATCCACGCTCGTTACGGGCCGCGAGTTTGAGTCGGCGCGAATGGCGGGGATGCCGTCGACTGCTACAAACGGAGGTACCGACGCGGATTCGTCGTTTAGTGTTCGACTGTTACCTACGATAGGCGTCCCGACGATGCTTAATGCGATAGACTTCTATGCGGCTTCCCTCGATTCGATAGAGGATACGGTAGTCTCCGACGCGAACACGCCAACCGGAACTCGTCTTCCCGGAAAGTTTTACGATGCCGTCTGGGCGTGGATTTTCCGCTAACTGCTGGAACACGACGTCAAGGCGTCTGACAACGTCTTGGGGCAACCGTCGCAAGTCTCGTTCAGCGCGTTGCTCCAAATGGATGGTGTAGGCCATCGCATCCTTCAGAGTTTGCCTTCGCTTTGTAATTCTGTCCGTATTTCGGCGTACTCCCGAAAGCCTGTGGCCGTGTCAACCGCCTCATCCAGCTCTAACGCGTCTTCCAAATCCTGAAGCCGCTGCATCAGGGCGCGATATTCTTTCATCGAAAGAACAGCCGCCGTTTTCCGCCCTTTTTCATTGACAAGATATTTCGGTTTGATATTGAGCTTCATAGTCCTCCTGTTTTGAAGGGGTTTCCCTCCGTCTCACATTTTCTCTGTCCGGCTTTTGGGGCCCGCTTCACTAATGGGCCCGGAGTTTCTTTCTCTGTTTGGGCGCTATTGTAGCACACCAAACGCTCCCTCCTGATCAAGGCCGCATCGCGACCTGTCGGCCCAGTCCAATACAGTTTCCAACCAACTGCCTACGCGCCCACCACCTCTCCCACCTCGAACAGATACATCTGGCGCCCATTCCCACCGTGCGTCGAGTCGATCACAATCTTGCTGCCGTCAGGGCTCGAACGAGGGTGCAGATCGCAACGCAGCGTATCCGTATACGCCGGAGGAGAATGGAACTGTCCCAGGTCAACGCGGCGGTCGGTTGGGACGTGGTACAGATAGAGGTCCTGCAGCCGTTCTTCCCCTTGGGGGTAGGTGTCGTTCAGCACCCAGTCGTTGTCGGACAGATACGTGCAGTGCCCGTTGAGCGGCATCTTGACCCTTCCCACGATCTGATCTGGGCCGCACGAACCTTCCTCGGCGTTTGGGAAGATGTAGTAAGCGCCCCCGTGCGAAGGGCGCTTCGACCACGCCAGGATATGGCTGTTGTCCCGCCAGATCAGGTGGGACGTGTGGCCGGAGTGGTCCACCACCGTCACGTCTGAGCCGTCCGCACTGGCGGTGAGCATGCGGGTGTGAAAAGGTCCGTCGCCGAAGCGCCAGCGGTGCAGAAAGAGGAAGTGCGTCCCGCCGGGATTGAAGATCAGGACATTGAAGTAATGTTTGGCCTCGCCAATCTCTCCGTGGGGATAGGGGATGGCTGCCACCTCAGCCAGACTGACGATCAGACTGCTTTCGCCCGAGCGAAGATCTACCCTGTGGATGCCTGTCTCCTCTGGCGCATTCACGCCGTACCAGGGATCAGGTATGCCCATGTAGCCGTAGCCGGGCCGCATGTCTTCGAGGCGATGGAAGTCGATCGACAGCGCGGTCTGGCCGTCGGGGTTGAGGGTGAAGATGGGGTGGGGGAGAGTCCTCTTCTGACCTGTTCTGACGTTCAGTATGTGGCATACAAAGCGGCCGTCTATCCGGTCGTTCCAGACAATCTCGTGAGCCGATTGCGGCAGCCATTGCAGCATGCAGCCAGCCTGCCAGCCCCAGGCGCGGCTCTCTCCCAGCTCCACCCAGCGATCGCCGTCCTCCAGATCGACCATTCCGATTCGGACTACGTCAGCCGGCGTCGGCTCGCGGTGTTCGAACTCCACCTCCATGCCCAGCGCGTGGCGGGCAGACGGATCGAACTGCAGCTTGTCGTAGTAGCCGAACCAGTGATGCTTGGGACCGGTTGTGATCGGGCGCGGCTGGATCATACTGTCCTCCCGGCAGTGATGCAGTTGAAGCAATCAGAAGCTCTGATTAGCTCCGGCTTAACCCTTCTCAGTGCGAACTTTGCCATATGGACGCGCCTCATCGCTCCACCACCTCCGAGACGTCCACTACATAGACCTGCCGGCTCCCTTCATGGATGGAGTCGAAGCTGACCTTGCGCTCATCCCGGCTCCAGCGGGGATGCAGGTCGCAGCGGATTTCGCCCCGGAACGGCAGAGGCGAATGATAGCTCCCGAGATGCACCAGGCGCTCCTCGGTCATATGCCAGAGGAGGAGGGGCTGCCGGCTGTTGTCGTCCGGGTATTCGTCGGTCAGCAGCCACTTCCCGTCCTGCGTAAAGTTGCAGTGGCCGTTTCTGGTGAGGATGTCGGGCCGCACCGCCTCGTACTCACAGGTCGTGTCGTTCATCAGGTAGTAGGCCGGCCCCTCTTTCATCGTCACCCAGCCGAAAATCAGCTCCTCGGTCAGCCAGTCGCAGTGCGACGCGCCCAGGTCGGTCATGGCGCGCAGCTCTCCGCCCTCCATATTGGCCGACAGCATCGTCGTCTGGCCAATCTCCTTGTTCTCATCGAAGACTCGCACAACAAAGGATACCCGCGTGTCGTTGCGGTTAATGAAAGGGTGGTTGAACCAGATCTTGCCCGCCTGCAGCTCTTCATTGTGGCTGAGGAATTCGCGTACCTCTTCATAAGAGACAAGTACGCGGGACGCCCCCGTATCCGTGTCCATGATGTAGAGGCCGTCCTCGGCGGGATGGTTCTGGTCCGCGTAGGGATCCGCCAGCCCCGCATACCCGACAACCGGCCGCATCGCCTTCAGGCGGGCATAGTTCAGGCCCAGCGCTTTGCGCCCGTCGCGAGTGATGGCGGCGATTGGGTGGGGCAGGATCCGCTTCTGGCCGCTGTGAATGTCCTGAACCACGGCGACAAAGCGGTCGTCGTCGCGGGCATTGTAAGTGATCAGCCGGTCGGGCGCGGTCGCCAGCCAGTGCAGCATCGAGCCTTGCTGCAGGTTCCAGGCCTGGGTTTCGGCTACGCCTTCGAACCTGCCCGTCTCCATCTCCACCAGGCCCACGACCGCGGTGTCGCCGTCCGCGGGCGGGCGATCGTGGAAGTCGGACTGAAGGCAGAGGTGGTAGCGGCCGGTAGCATCCCAGGGGCAAATGCCATAGTAGCCGAAGAAATGGTGCTTGGGACCTTGTGTAATCGCTTTTGCGACAAAGCTGCGTGCTGTATTGCTCATGGTCCCTCCTACAAGGTTGGGCAGTGCTGAACCGCCCAGGCTTCTGCATCATGAGCACTTCACAATGTGAGTGCGTCTCAACGTCCCAGAACCTCGGCCACGTCCACAACGTAGATCTGGCGGCTGCCTTCGTGGATTGAGTCAAAGCTGACGAGCCGCTCGTCCCGGCTCAAGCGGGGGTGGAGGTCGCAGCGGGTCTGGTCGCGGTAGAATGGGGGAGAGAGGAAACGCCCCAGGACGACCAGGCGCTCTTCGGCCATGTTCCACAGGAACAGGGCGCGCAGGTTGTTCTCGTCCGGGTATTCGTCGTTCAGCAACCAGGAGCCATCGCGGGTAAAGCTGCAGTGGCCGTCCCGGGAGAGAATGTCGGGGCGCACGGACTCGTATTCGCCGGTGGCGTCGTTGACAAGGTAAAAGTTTACGCCCTCCTTCGTCGTGAACCAACCGAAGATGACGTCTTTTGTCCGCCAGTCGCAGTGCGATGTGCCGAGGTCGTTCAGAATGCGAATGTCTCCGGCTTCCAGGTTCATCGACAAGCAAACAGTCCTCCTGGCCCCCGCGTCGTCCCAGTAGACGACGACGAAGGCGACGCGGGAGTCGTCGCGATTGATGAAGGGGTGGTTGAACCAGAGCTTGTATTTCTGAATCTCCGGATAGTCTCTGAGGTAGTCGCGGGCGTCTTCGTATGAGAATAGCAGTTTGCCCTCGCCCGAGTCGGTGTCCATGATGTAGAGGCCGTCGTCAGAGGGATGTTTCTGATCTGCATTGGGGTCGGTTAGCCCGGGGTAGCCGACCACGGGCCGCATATCCCAGAGTCTTGCGTAGTTCAGCCCTAACGCCTTGCGTCCGTCGCGCGTTATGGCTGCAATTGGGTAAGGCAGTTGCCGCTTGTGCCCTGTGTGGATGTCCTGGATGACGCTGACGAAGCGGTCGTCATCGCGGGCGTTGTAAGTGATGAGGCGGTCGGGCGCGGTGGGGAGCCAGTGCATCATGCTTCCCTGCTGCAGATTCCAGGCCTGGGTTTCGGCCACGCCTTCGAATCTGCTCGTCTCCATATCCACCAATCCGATCACTGCGGTGTCACCGTCGGCGGGTGGACGATCATGGAAGTCCGACTGCAGGCTGAGGTGGTAGCGGCCGGTCGAATCCCAGGGGTAGATGGCATAGTAGCCAAAGAAGTGGTGCTTCGGTCCTTGTGTAATCGCTCTGGCGACAAAGCTGCCTTCAGTATTGCTCATGTTCCCTCCCAGATAGTTGGACCGTGTTGAACGGCCCTGGTTTCCGCTCCGTTATTCGTAAGTTCCAGGCAATTCGAAGGCCCCTCATCGCTCCACGACCTCCGCCACGTCGACAACGTAGATCTGCCGGCTGCCGTCGTGGACCGAGTCAAAACTGACTTGACGCTCGTCCCTGCTCCAGCGCGGGTGCAGGTCGCAGCGGATCTCGCCGCGGAACGGCTCGGGCGAGTGGAACCGCCCCAGAACAACCAGCCGCTCTTCGACCATGTGCCAGAGCAGCAGGGCCTGGCGGCTCTTCTCGTCAGGATATTCATCGGTCAACAGCCACCTGCCGTCTCGGGTAAAGCTGCAGTGGCCGTTCTTGGTCAGGGCATCGGGCCGCACCGACCTGTATTCGCCGGTCCTGTCGTTGATCAGGTAGTATTTTTGCCCCTCCTTCATCGTCACCCAGCCGAAGATCAGCTCTTCGGTCAGCCAGTCAAAGTGGGACGCGCCCAGGTCTGTCACTATGCGCAAGTCTCCCCCGTCCATGCTGGCGGAAAGCAGGATCGTGTGCCTGATCTCTCTGGTTTCGTCACGGTAACGAACAACGAAGGCAACGCGCGTGTCGTCGCGGTTGATTATCGTGTGGTTGAACCAGATCTTGCGCGCTTGCACCTCTTCGTACTGGCTGAGAAACGCCCGCGCCTCCTCGTAGGAGACCAGAACACGGGCCTCGCCGGTCTGCGTATCCATCGTGTAGACGCCGTCCTCGCTGGGATGGTTCTGGTCTGCGAAGGCATCAGGCAGGCCTGCATAGCCGACCACCGGCCGCAGCGACTTGAGACGGGCATAGTTCAGGCCCAGCGCCTGGCGGCCGTTGCGGGCCATCGCGCTGATAGGGTAGGGGAGTACGCGTCTCTCTCCGCTGTGAATATCCTGCACGATGCCGACGAAGCGGTCGTCCTCACGGGCGTTGTAGGTGATCATCCGGTCGGGGGCCGTCGGCAGCCAGTGCAACATCGAGCCCTGTTGCAGGTTCCACGCCTGCGTCTCCGCCACGCCCTCGAACCTGCCAGTCTCCATTTCCACGATACCGACTACGGCGTTGTCGCCGGCGGCCGGAGGGCGGTCGTGAAAATCCGACTGTAGACAGAGATGGTACTGGCCGGTAGAGTTCCAGGGACAGATGCCGTAGTAGCCGAAGAAATGATGTTTCGGCCCCTGGGTGATCGGGCGGGCTACGAAGTTCTCTTGTGATCTGCTCATGATCTCTCCAGGCGGTACTCTGCTTGGCCGTCAGGGGACTCGACGACGCTTCAAGGAAGACTCGCCGCTGTCTCTTCGCCTGTCGCCAGTGACCCTATGTCCGAAGGAGGAAACGCGCCCCTAGATCACCTGCACAGGGCCGTACAAACGCGTGGCCGCGGGCCCGGCAGTTTCCGGCAGGCCCGCGGCCGCTACTAATTCGTTCTTACGTTTGTGCTCGCCGCCTCGCCAGCGCCTCTCGACCCTTCAGCCCGAAGAGAATGGAGACCGTATCCGGCGAGTCGCTTTGTAGTAGGTCGGCCTACGTGTCCTCGCCGGCGCGGATGAAGTACTGCTCCATCCCCGTATTCGAGGGCGAACGCGGCTGGTCGTCAAACATGCCGTCTTCGGGCACGTTGCGGAAGTAGTTCTTGACGATCACCGGCTGCGGCGGCGCGGTGGTGACGCCGATCTGCCACAGGTTCTCCATGTTGAGCTCGAGAATCTCGCGGAACAGAGCGTGCTGCGTCTCGACGTCTACAGTCGTCTTAATCTCTTCCCAGATCTCTATCGCCTTCAGAATATCGCCGGTGGGCTCAAACCCCTCTTTCCCGCCGCTATTGTAGTAGAAGGCGTACTGCCGTAGCGCATAGTTGTTCACAATCGGCACGAAGGAGCGCGGTTCGATGAAGGGGTTCCACTCGCCGCTGCTGTGCCATACGCCGAGGTCCAGCTCGTTGGCGCTGAGGCGCTGGCCGAAGAGGCTGCGGTCGATTTCGGTGCTGATCAGCTCCAGCCCGATCTCCTTCCATTGGGAGGTCAGCAGTTCGGCGATATCGCCCCAGGCGGCGAAGATTGCCACATACTCAAACACCAGGCTGAGCCGCTCTCCGTCAGGGCGCAACCTGTATCCCTCGTCGTCCCGCTCGGTGAGACCCATTTCATCCAGATAGGCATTGGCCTGGTCGGGATCGTGCTCGGTCATGCTTATGGCCTGAGGTTCCCAGTAGACCGGCGAGTTCTTGGTCGGGGATACCTGGGTGGGTTCAGTCTGACCCAGATAGACAGCCTCGTTAATGTCGGCGCGATTCATGCCAAGCGAGAGCGCGTAGCGGAAGCGTTTGTCCTGGACGATCTCTCGCAGCACGGGATCCTTGTTGGTGTGATTGAGATGCAGGACGGTATCGGTTACCTGCCCTCTATCCCAAAGCATGACGCGATAGTTGCCCCTCTCGCGGTTCTCCATGAAGAGCGGCACATTGTCGAAGGTGATATGGCGCAGCTGCATGTCCACCTCGCCCTGGATCGCGCGCAGGTTGAGCTGGTCCTTGCCGTCGACCAAACTCCAGTGGATGGCGTCGATGTAGGGCAGCTGGTTGCCCTCCGGATCGACCTTCCAATAGAAGGCATTGCGATCGGCGACTAGCGGGTCGCTGTGCGACGGCGTGCTCAGATTCCAGGGAAGATAGCTGGGTGTGTCGGGGTTGCGCCTGGTATCCGGCTTCGTGCCGAACAGCTGGTACCAATGCTCCACGCCGGCATCCTTCATCATCGCTTCCAGCTCATCCTTGTCGGCATAATCGATATGGAACTGTTTCAGGTAATGGGCGCAGTATCTGGCGAATCTGTCTCCCCACAGAGAGCCAAGCACGTTGATGAACAGTGCATAAGGAGCCGAAAACTTGAATTCGACCTTGTAATCGTCCAGCTTTGAGATCACCACCGGCTCGCCTGCGACGATGAGCCAGTTAGGGAACGAGGGCGTCAGGTCCTCATTAAGGAGCACATCCTCATAATAGAAAAGGAGGTCATTGGCCGTGTACGGCTGGCCATCAGACCATTTCATCCCCGGGCGCAGGTTGAATGTGAAGGTCGAGCCGTCGTCCGACACTTCCCAGCTCTCAAAGACGTTCGGGTTGATCTGCGTGCCGTCCTTGTTGTAGCGCACAAGATGCTCGCCGCCGACCTTGCCCCCCAGCTGGTTGTCGCTGGCTGAGGTCGCGAGCCTGTTCCAGATGCCGCCGTAGTCACCTATCTCTTCCTCTGGTGTGATGACCAAGGGTTCCACTGGCAGCCGCTCATCCACCGGCGGCAGGTCGCCGTTCGCTACCATCTCCGCAAGCATTGGCGCCTCGTTGTACTTCGAAGGCGCTCCCGCAGGTTCAGCCGCGGCCTCCTCTGCCGGTGCCTCGTCGGCCGCTGCCGCTTCTTCCGCCGGCGGACCGCCGTCTGCGCCGCAGGCCACGACCACTACGCCTGCAGCCGTAAACGCAGAGACGCGCATGAACTCCCGCCGCGAAATCCTCTTGTGTGCTCTCTTCCGCATGTTTTGCCTCCTTGAGCAGTGTGAAGGACTCTATATTCTACTAGTCTGGGAGTAAGCCGAGTTCACAAGCGCAAAGCCTGCGTCCTCAGCAAGAAGTGTGCGGTAGGACGGAGTACGGCAGGTCTGGCCGCCGCAATCTCCCTTGAAAGGAAGATTCACGGCAGCCATATTGCCATCCACCTGGCTGCGAAGTCGACGCCTCAGGCGCGCCCTCACTGCCGGATGGATCCCCCAATCCCTCAACTGGGATCCTAACATAGACTTGAAGGCGGAACAACCATCAAAAAAAGCCGACGCATCCCGACATTGGTGCGAACTCTCCTATACCTCCGGAAGCAGCCAGACTGTGGTCAACTCCCGTTCCAGTCTCCGGTAGAGGAAGAGCCGCCCCCAACCTTCCCCTCAAAGTCCCGGTGGGACAAGCCATGTGCCTGCCCCGGTTTGGCTTAGCTCTACCAGCTGCGGCCCGAAGGGTCGGAGCAGTGCACAACGAGGGGCGGCCCCAATTGGTCGATCTGAAGCTTGACCGTGTCGCCGTCCTGCACCGCTTCGAGGCCGAAGTGATGCGTGCCGGTGGCCACAACGTCGCCCGGCTGCAGGGGAAGCACGTTCGTAACCTCGGCCAGCAGCTCGGGAATGTGACGGTCCATGTCTGCCGTGGTAATGTCGTGCTTCTTTTCGTCATTGACCCACAGCCGCACGTTCAGATCGTTCGCGTTGGCAATCTCGTCGCGAGTCACCAGTACCGGGCCCAATGGCGCAAATGTATGCCAGGATTTTCCGAGGAAGAAGCCGCCCGGCAGGCCTCTGGCGGAGACGTCGATAAACTGCGTGTACCCGAAAACGTGGTCCATGGCGTCCTCAGCCGCCAGATAGCTGGCCGCCTTGCCGATGACAATCGCCAGCTCCGGCTCGAAGTGAAAGACGCTGGCCTCTGCGCTGGGCAGGACCACCGTGCCGCCGTGGCCCAGGGCCGCGTTGGGCGACTTCAGGAAGGCATTGAAGAGGCCCCGTTCCGGCTTGGCCGGCTCCAGGTAGTTGCCGGCGAGGCAGACAAGCTGGCCCGGTCTTGGCATTGACGGACGGCAGGTGACATCGTCAAGAGAGACACCGGTGGCGGAGGCCGCCGCGTCGCGTAGGCGAGGCTCGACGTTTTCCCAGTCGCAGATCACCATCTGCATCATCTCCTGTGGGGAGTGATGGCCGCAATCTGCCACGGCCGCCGAGACGTCCAGGACCTGGTCGCCATTCCACACACCCAGCTTGTAGTCATCGAAAAGCATCAGTTGCATCGTTTTGTCCTTTTGTTGTTACTGTTGGAGATTTTTCAGCGCAACTGCCCGGGCCTGCAAACAGATTTGCGCCGTGAGCTCATAGTGAGGCAAGTCAGTGAATTACCAATCTCTGCTGTGCCATTCGAGGGTAGAATGCCATGCAAAACAGGGCCTATTGTACCAGAACGGACACCTGGTGAGAACTGCACCGGACTCTGAGCACAGAGCAACTCTACCTTTCTTCCTCAATTCCCCGGGAGGCTGCCCGGAACGCATGGCCAGGCCCTGAAATTCAGTCATCATTGCCAACGCCATTTTTCTCTGCAGGCAACCGTGGCCGAAGGCGGCGAGCCCTGGCAGCGCATACAGGCAAGACTGTGCGCCATTCGAGGGAGGACGGCACACACGCCTGAAACACTGCCCGGACCCGCCCGCCGCCGTCCAACAGGGGTATCAGTTGCCGTCAGACGGCGGCAGACATGGGAAGCTGAAAGAAAAAAATTGCTGCAGAGCACGAATCTCTACAGGTTCACTACACTTCCCCTATCTGTCATCAGAGATTGTATCAGACCATTTGTTCTATTGGCAAATGATAGCATAAGCGCGGTTACATCCCCAAGTGGCGACGATGGTCCCCACTCTTCTGGAAGCAACCTGACCGCTGTCTCGTCCCTCATTGTCTTCGTCGGGTCAGGCCTTGTGCCTGCCCTCCAAGCCCCTGCCCAGCCGCCACTGACCATCGACCTCTGCCACTCTTCGTGACCACTGAACTCTGACTGCGGCGATTGATTGAGGATAGGCGCGGCGAGACTGCGCGACCTTGCGAGGGCAGGCAGTTAGCGGGAGCAAATTGCTTCTTTGACGGCGGTCAACGAGCCGTCCGAATCAAGGGCTCAAGAGTGAGTGATTTCAGGCATTTGTCGTCTTTTGTCGTGTTTTGTCGTGTTTTCAGGGGGGGATGTACGATATTTCATATCTTTTTACACGCAAGGGAATCGACAGGCTGCCTGGGTTGATGACAGCATTGATTTCGTCCTAACCCTAAGAA
>VXRG01000093.1 GCA_009838625.1 Caldilineaceae bacterium SB0664_bin_27 | reverse complement strand
AGATGTGTTTAAGACACCGGGTTGGTCTGAGGGATAATAAGAATGGAACTGAAAGCGGCTTGATTGCTTCCAAGAGTAAAGGAATGTTCGCCTCTTTTTTGGGATGCACCCACCGGGCGCGGGTAAGTAGGGGGAATGGGTCAATAGTGAGCTTAACAGGGGACCAAGTTCTGGGCGCCAAGCAGGCAAGGCGCTGCGATGGGCGCAGACTGCGGAAGCGGTCCCGGTTGCGTGTTCGGAGAAGATCGGCTACGCTTGCGGCAGCGAGTCAGTTCACGATCTGGCTTCAAATCAACTGTATTAGAGGCGGAGCGGGAGGCGTGCAAGGTCGATTGCAAGCCCTCCGATATTCTTCACTTTCTCCACTTCTCTGAGAACGGAGTGCGCTTCATGCCTGAATTGCAGCCCCTTCCCCTGGCGAATTACGCCAGCCGCATCTTTCAAGCTGTGGACACGCCCAAGATTACGGCGGACCTTGTAGGGCAGTCGCTGGTCTCGGCCAATCTGGCCGGTCATGACTCACACGGAGTCATCCGAATCGTGCAGTATCTGAGGCAGATCGACGAGGGCGAAATACGTCCCCGAGCCAGGCCTGAGATCGAGCGCGAGACACCGGTGATGGTGCTGTACAACGGTCACCGCTGTTTCGGGCAGCTGGGAGCCAAGGTAGCTATCGAGGACGGGATTGGGAAGGCCAGAGGGAATGCAGTGTCGGTGGTGGCCTTGAAACACTCCGGCCACGTGGGGCGTTTAGGCGAGTGGGTGGGACTTGCGGCGGAGGAGGGGCTAATCGCGCTGGCGTATGCCAACGGCGGCCGTTCGGGCGGACTTGTAGCACCCTTTGGCGGCGCGGAAAGGCGCATGGGTACGAACCCGATTGCGGTGGCGATACCACTGAAAGACCGGCCGGCCATGCTGCTGGATTTTGCCACGAGCGCCGTGGCGGAAGGCAAAGTGCGGGTGGCGTTCAACAGCGGCAAAGAGATCCCGGAAGGCTGGGCTCTGGACAAGAACGGCGCACCGACCAAGAATCCGGGCGACGTGTACGACGGCGGCATGTTGCTTCCAGCGGCAGGCCACAAAGGTTTTGGCCTGGCACTCCTGACAGATTATCTGGGCGGGATTCTGACGGGGGCCGGCGGGCCGGGCATACCCGGCTCGATACTTGGTAACGGCGTCCTGTTCATTCTTTTGAACATCAGCTTTTTCCGCCCGGTGGACGAATTCTTTGCCGATGGGGAACAGATCGCGGGCCGGATTAAAGGCACGAAACCTGCGCCTGGATTCGACGAGGTCCTTATGCCGGGCGAGCCGGAGGCGCGTTCGGCTGCGAGCCGTCAAAAGGATGGGATTCCGCTGGACGATACCACCTGGGCTGAGATCGTCGAGGTCGCCGAGAAGTTGGGTGTTGACCCAATCGTCTGACAGCTAACCGGAGATTGCACATGTCACGAATTTCCACTTCTTCATGGAGCCTGCACAGGGCTTTGGGATCCCCACCGCTTTTTGGACCTGGCGATCCCGGACCGGGGCAGTCGTCGAACGGGTCGATAAGTTTATTGGAATTGCCATCTGCGGTGGCGCAGGCCAACATCAACACGTTGGAGATCGTTCACTTTCACTTTCCCACAACGGATGCCGCCTATGTAGACGAACTGAGAGCGGCAAGCGAGGATGCCGGAATCGAACTGTTCAGCATTCTAATCGACGCCGGCGACATCACACACGCCGACGGGACGGTACGGGCCAAGGAGATGGCCTGGATCCGTTTGTGGCTGGAATTGGCGGCCCGCTGCGGCGCCAGTCATGCACGCGTTGTCGGGGGATATGTGCCTGTGGAGCGCAATCATGCTGCGCTGCTGGACCATCCTGTATTGCAGCGCAGCGCAAAAGGCCTACGTGAACTGGCCGACTATGGTACTTCAATCGGTGTGCAGGTAATCACCGAAAATTTTCGCGAGACGACAGACCGGGCGGACCAGGTGCTGGCAATACTTGAATTGTGTGAAGGTCGGGTGGGGCTATGCGCTGATTTTGGGAACTACCAGGGCGAGGACCGATACGATGAGCTGGCAGCGATCTTCCCTAAGGCCGATTCCGCGCACGTAAAGGCGTTGTACGACGAGAAGGGTCAGCCGGATGAGAACGAGTTTCGCCATTCGCTAGGAATGCTGTCAAATGCAGGTTTCGACGGTCCCATGTCCTTGATCTTCGATACGCCCCTGCACGGGAAAAGCACAGAATGGGACAATCTTGCGCAGCTGCGGAAGGTTGCCGCGTCATTTTGTGACTGAAAGGAGCGCTAACGCCGGGACTCGCGGTGTGATGCTCGTCCAGAAAATGGGTACGAAGAGGTGACTGACCCGCATCGAGAATTGTGCCCGGGATCGTCTGCCAATCGAGAGATCTGCGAAGGCAAAACAGTCCATCGAAATCGATGGACTGTTCGTTTACTGCTATTCTTAAGCCGCAGATTGCCGGCGCGTTGCCCGGTCGTTTGGATGTTTACCCTACCAACTGGGCATCGAGGACAATTTCGTCAACTGAAGCCAGAGCCTTGGAAACGGGACAGCCATCCTTGGCCTGGGCGGCGTACTCGGCGAACTTTTCTGCAGACAGGCCGGGAACTTCGGCCCGGCATGTCAGCTCAATCTTGCTGATGGCAGGGCCGTCAGTGAGATGGACGGCGGCCGTGGTGTTGACACTTGTGGGAGTGAAGTCATCGCCGCTCAAGAGGGCGGAGAGAAACATCGAGTAGCAGCCGGCATGTGCTGCGCCAATCAGTTCTTCCGGGTTGGTGCCGGGTCCGGACTCGAAGCGGGAGGCGAAGCTGAAAGGGCCTTCGTAGAGGCCACTGCCTAGTTTCATTGTGCCGGAGCCGTCATTCAATGTGCCATTCCAGGTGGCGGAGGCATTACGCACGGTCATGGAGATTCCTCCTGATTGTGATGTGCTGATGGACGTTTGGGAAGCAACCGAAAATGGATGTGAACCGATTGGCAAGTTGAAAGCATCGGGTAACAACGGGCAGAATTTTAGCATAGTCTTTTGGCAGATCAAACTTTCGTGAGGAGAGGGGCGCCTTCCATTCCTGGGGCACGAAGGGCCAGATGAGCAATGTACGGCGGCGGTGTATGCACTGTCTGCCGGCTTTTGAAGAGGCACAAGGCAGGCCTCGGGCCTGCCTCTAGCGGACCGGTTTGGGCGGGAGAGCAGAAGATGGAGATTACGAAAGCGGTCATCACCGCTGCCAGGCGCACACAGAGAAGTCTCCCCCTGCAGACGATTATCGACAGTGACGGGGTGGAGAAATCAGTCTTGCGCATTCTGGTGGAAGAGGTAATCGACGCCGGCGTGGACGAAATCTGCGTCATTGTTTATCCGGGCGATGAAACGGCCTATGCTGCGACGGTCGGAGAGCATGCCGGCCGACTCCATTTTGTTCGGCAGGAGGCGCAGCTGGGCTACGCGCATGCAGTATACTGCGCACGTAATTTTGTTGGCTCGGACTCTTTTCTTCACCTGGTGGGGGACCACTTGTACGTCCGGCCAAACGGAGGGCGTTGCGCGGCGCGCGTTGTCGAGGCAGCGCGTTTACATAACAGCTCGGTCTCTGCGGTACAGGCAACGCGGGAGACTCTCCTGCCTTACTTCGGCGCGGTGGGCGGCCACCGTCTGCCCGGGCGGACGGGGCTATATCAGGTGGAGACCGTAGTTGAGAAACCCACTCCCACCGAAGCTGAACAGAGGTTGGTGGCATCCGGCTTGCGCGCGGGCCACTATCTCTGCTTCTTCGGCATTCACGTCCTGACAGCAACGGTCATGGAGTTAATCGGTGGGCTGCTCTCTGCGACGGATGAGGGAGGAGCGGACGGGGGCCCCGGCGCCGGGCTCTCGCTTTCGGCAGCTCTGAATCTACTGGCGCAGAGAGAGCAGTATCTGGCATTGGAGCAGAGGGGCATGCGTCTCGACATCGGAGTCAAGTACGGCTTACTAACTGCTCAAATCGCGCTGGCTTTGAACGGACAGGACCGGGATGAAATGCTTTCCCGGTTGCTGGATCTGCTGATGACCCGCTCGATGCAGGAGGGAGAGGAGCCGATATAGCTTCCCACGGCCAGCGGCCGGCATTGTACGTAGAAGGGCTGCCAAACAGTCGGAACTACAGATATTTGAGATGAGTACACTGGCCAGAATCATCACCGCAGCGGATGAGGATACCCGCAATCGCTCGCTGGAGCAGTTCGCCCGCGCCGCTTCGGCCGAGACTTTGCTGCGCGAGTGTGAGGCGCTGGACCGTCTGCGGCGGGAGAACGATAACCTGTATGAGCAGGTGCGGGCCCTCTTTTTCCTGCATTCGATTCACCGGTTTCATCTGCCGGGCAAGCCCGGCATTGCCGGCAGGGGCGTAGTTCCCTTTCGAGGATACGAAGAGCTGTACAACCGCCGTTTCGAGGAGGCGATAGAGACGTTCCTGCGCCACCAGGTGGAGGCTGGGCCCAGCGAGGCTCTATCGAGCGGTTTGTCGGCGGCGTACCGTCAACTCGGCTTCCAGACGCTGGCGGACCAGGTGCGGCGGAGTGTGCGTTCTATTGCGGGAAACCAGTGGATGTTTCGGGTCGGCCACCCGAGCGATCATCCTCTGCGCGTCCATAGGAGACTCCTCCGTCCTCTCGAAAACGGACTCTTTCCCATTCTGCGCGAAACGACTCCTGTGCGGATGGACTTTACGCACTGCGGCTGGAGTGACATTTTCTTTCTGGGGATGGACTTTCCGGAGGGCGCGCGGGTATTGAATGTCTCCATCGACCTGAGCGTGGAAAGCGCGGGCCCAGCACAGAGCCAGGCGCCGCGTCCGCCGGTGGAGGGCTATCTTCGGGTCATTGACCGGCCGGTTCTGCGGCTGGCCAGCGTTGACCTGCAGGCGAGCGCCGAGATTACGTCTTTCGCCGAGGTCTTCGATTTTGCGCGCGACCATCTCGGTCTGTTGAAGGCGGCGCTGATTGCGGCCGGCATCGTGCCACCGGGCATGGAGGGGGCGCATCAGCCACTATCCGATCTGCTAACCCAACTGGTTGGCTCGGGCCAGGGGATTGAACTGGTCAGCAAGGTGAATGATATCCCGAAGGGATCGCGTTTGGCCGTTTCCACCAGTCTGCTGGCCTGTCTAATCACTGTCTGTATGCGGGCGACCGGCCAAGCCGGGTCGCTCACAGGCGGGTTGAGCGAAGTAGAGCGCCGGCTGGTAGCGGCGCGGTCTATTCTGG
>VXRG01000048.1 GCA_009838625.1 Caldilineaceae bacterium SB0664_bin_27 | reverse complement strand
GGGGGCGCGGCCCCGGGGGGGCCCCTGCGGGGGGGGGGCCCCCCCCCCCCAACGCCCCCCTTCAGCTAGACCACCGTCGTGGACAATTGGAACAGGCTGGCCAGCAAACAGTGCCTGACGACTCACGCCGTCCCTAGCCGCTGTCCACGAGCGGGGTGACTGAGAACTGATTACCAGATCTCGTTAATATTTGTTTCGTTCCGCCACTTTGCCGACAGTGGTAGAATGTCGACAAAGTGAATTGCCGGCCACCGTTGGCAGAAACTTTATGCATATCTGCAGAGACACCCTGGAGCCTATGCAGGGCAAGAGGTGAAGTGTCGACGTTTCGTCGAGGCAGTTTACTGAAAGCTGCTCACAGCCGGACAGGGCAGTGAACTGCAGCTTCCTCATCCCAGTCCCGACAAGAGAGTCCCGTGACACGCTCGAATGTGCAGGAAGACGCCAGCCCCAATAAGCCTCGGCTTCCGGAAGGCAGACAGTCGTTGCGGGCAGTAGTCCTGATCGCCGTCCTCATCGGCTTCGCACTGAGACTCTTTCTACTGGATTCTCAGGAGCTGGGCAAGCTCGAGGGTGTCGTCTATGGCCTTCGTCACACTTCTATCTCTCATCTCGTCCAAATGACTTTCGAGTGGGAAAAAATGCTTCTTCTTCCCGCAAGCTTCTGGTTGCAAAACGTCTGGCACGGAATCACAGGTCCCAGCGAATTTGCCATTCGTTCGATATCGGCCTTCTGCAGCGTATTGGCGGTTCCCCTCACCTACCGAATCGCAGCAGACATCCGAATTGGCGCTTTTGCCACTTCGGCTGCAGTCCTGTTGGCGGCCGTGAACACCTACGCCGTCTGGCGTACCCACGACGTTCTCCTCGAATCGCTCAGTCTGGCTCTCACCACCGCCAGCATTCTGTTGGCCCTGCGAACTATCAGCGGCACAGGGGGAAGAAAGACCCTGATCGCTTACGTGGTCTGTACCGTCTCGACCTTCTACACCCACGCTTTCGCCGTTCTCCCTCTCCTCGCGCAAAACCTGTACGTGCTCTTCGTGCTGGCTCGAGACAGGCGCGGCGGAGGGAGCGCTTCTGCCCAAGGATTTGCGGGTTCACTGCCGGTGCGGTGGACCGTTTTGCAGATCGCGGTGGGCATCTTGTGCATTCCATGGCTGGTAAGCGCATGGCCCTGGATCACAGATTTCACCACAAGGGGGCCTTCGACGCTATGGGTATATGAAATCTTAGGGACAATCGGCATGCTCGCGACAGGACATTCCTTACCGACGCCAGCCTGGAGACTTGGGGCAGGGTTTTTCGTGTTCCCCCTTATCGTGGCCGCGATTCCTGGAATATTCCTGGCTGAAAGGCGGGTGCTCAACCGGGGAGAAGGAGCCGTCAGTGGTTGGGTTAGCCCGGAAGAGGGTGAATCCCCGCAAGCGCAGAAGGCAGGGCACCAGCGCCTGAGTTCAGGCCCAATAGTTCTCCTACTGCTAAGTCTTCTTGTTGCAGTGCTCTCTGAATGGAGCCCTGGTCTTATCTTTCCTGCGTTTTACGGGAGCTATATTGCCCTGGCCCTGACTCCCCTCGTGCTTTTGCTGGCTATAGGGCTGGGGAACATCGACGACTATGTAGAGAGCCGCCTTGGCCGGAGATGGAAAACCTGGGCTGGGGGTACGGATGCCAGCATCCCAAAGGCCATGAACAGGATTGGCATCGGAAACTTGACGGCAGCGGTACTCATTCTTGTAATTTTCGCAGGCAATCTGTTCAGCTTTCGCAACTTCCACTTCGAATCGGAATTCTCAAAGTCACGAGGATTGCGGGAACTGGCCCATTTGCTGGACAGCTGGGGCGCCGGACTCAACAAGGCAGACGTCCGTTTCGCCCAGCCTCATTTTGTCGACCCCGCGCTCTGGTACTACTACTATACGGGAGAGATTGAGAACGTTTCCCTGGTCCCCTGGCCGATGGGCTTGGAAGCGGCCCAGGGAACCGTCAGAGATCTCCGCAGCAGCGGTGTCCAATCAGTCATGCTGCTGGTCCGATCGGATCTGGATCTTATGGAGGTCGAACTGGATTTTCAATGGATGGCAGATCGACAGGGCTTCGAAACTGACCAGCAGGTGCAAACCCGTGCGGAAGTAACCGGTCATGCCAGGCAGGCACTGTCCAATTTCTACCAGCTGGCGGGCCAGGAAACGGTTGGGCCATGGATTGTCGATCTCTACTCGCAGCCCCACCCCCAGGAGTGGCGGCTGTTCGAAGTCGAATTCACCAACGGCTTGACGCTGGAGCGCGCCCATATCAGCCCCAACATCCCCCCAGCAGGCGGCAGACTGGTCGTCCACATGGAATGGAGCGGAGACCCAACAGGATTAACCGGCGGCGAAACGATATTCCTGCACCTGCTCGACGAAACTGGCAATTTGGTCGCCCAGTGGGACCCGGAGCTCCATTTGGGTAACTCGCAGGTTCTGAAGAGCGTCGCCATGCCCATACCACCGACCCTGCCGGACGGCCCCCTGCGCCTGATTGTCGGCCTCTACGACCTATCTGTCGATGGCGCGCCCAGGATTCCGACGGAAGCAGGGGAGGACTCTTTGCTTCTGGTGTACTTCCATGCTGAAGCGTGTGATGCCTGTGGGAGATGACAGACGTGACCATTGCCGTATCGTCGAACGTAAAAGAGATGCCCTTCTGATCGTTGATTCCCCCGGCCTTCCTTTACAGTTCATCCTGACCGGTGGTGAACGCCGCGACATCTCCCAAGCTGAATCGTTGCTCGCCCCTTTCTATTACACTGCTCTGGCTCGAACCAATGTCGACAGGCCCTAAGAGCTGAACCCTAATATCCCCCGTAAATCCGCAAATAATGCGCATAATGCGTCAGGATGCGCTGCAGATAGAGGCGGGTCTCGTTGTAGGGGATGCGCTCGATGAAGAGGGCTTCGTCGGGTGCAGAGTGGTCGAACCAGGTTCTGGCGTTGCCGGGGCCGGCGTTGTAACCGGCGAGGGCGGCAACAGGGTTTTCATGCGCGTAATCCTGCACCCAGCGCAGATAGTAGGCGCCGAAACGGACGTTGACGAAGGGGCGGTTGAGCAGACCGGTGGAGTAGTTGGGGTAGCCGAGGCGCTGCGCGATTTCGGCGCCGGTGGTGGGGATGATCTGGGTCAGGCCGTGCGCGCCGGCAAAGGAGCGGGCCGGCGGCTCGAAGAGGCTCTCCTGCAGGATGAGGCTGTAGAGGAGCAGGGGATCAATCTCGAAGTCCGTGGCTTCCTTTTCAACGAGACGGGAATAGTGCCTGGGGTAGGCGACGCGCTGGATAAAGAGGGGCACATCGGCCGTATGCCGGGCCTTACTGAGTTGAATGAGACGGTAGGCCGCGCTGATGGAGAGCCGGTTGGCGCCCAGTTCCTCCAAGTATCCCATGAGCGGGAACAGGGCCGCGGGATTGTCGCGGTTGCGCCAGTAGACCTGTTCTAGCAGCTTCAGACCTTCAGCGCGCAGATCCAGCTCCAACAGAAGTGTGCCGCCGACCAGGGCCGGGTCGGCGGCTATGGCTATCGGCAGGGCCGAATTACCGCTGCTGTTGCTGGCATTGGTCGTGTTGGGCGCGTCGTGCCATGTCATCAGCCAGTTTTCGGCGAAGGCACGGCTGCCGTCGTCGCCGGGCAGCGCGGCCGCGGTCATAGCATCCATGCGGGGGATGAGGTCCTGCCCCGGTTGGCCTTGCAGCGCCAGCTCCAGCCCGGCCAGCACACCGTAATAGGTTTCCGGCTCCTGTGCGGCGAGTGACTGCCACAGGGAGCGGGCCGTGTCTTCCTCGCCCAGGGCATAGCGGGCTCGGCCCAGCCAGTAGGCCGCTGTGCCCGACCGCGCATCGGGATAGTCCGCCAGCAAACGTTCGAAGCTGTTGGCGGCCAGTCCGTGATGGCCGTAGGTAAAGGCGCCGATCCCCAGCACCGCCAACCCGTCCGGCGCGCGTGGGCTGTCCGGGAAGCTGTCCACCAGCATCAGCAAATCGGCCACGGCTTCAACCAAGAAGTCGGCTGTGGCCTCTGAACGGCTCCCGGAGCCGATATCCAGGGTACGGTCGGCTCTGATGGCGGAAAGCGCGCTCTGCCACAGGCCTTCGGGGGCGAGCGGGTCGTCGGGGTGATCTCGGGCGAAGGTACGGTAGATGCGGCGGGCCGCTTCTGGCGCGCCCTGCGCACTGGCCAGCCGGGCGCGGGTCAGCCAGGCCTCGCCGAAACAGTCGCAGGCGGGATACCAGTTCATCACCTGTTCGAGGGCGCGGATCGCTTCGTCCCACTGCCCCAACCCCATATGGGCGCGTCCAAGGCCCAGCCACGCCTGCCCGGCGCGTTCATCTTGCGGCGACTCCTCCAGAAAGCGCTCAAAGGCGCTGACGGCCGGAAAGTAGGCCTCGGCATAGACGTCGACCTGCCCGCGCACAAAGAGGTCAACCGGCACCTCGCGGTTCACCAGTTGGATGAGAGACTGATAGGCGGAGTTGCTTTTCGGCTCCTCCTCCAGGGCCTGCCGCCAGCGGGCGATGGCCGCTTCCTCGTCTCCCGCGGTGGAATAGGCGACTCCGGCGCGATACATATAGCCGGCCCGGTGGACTCTCCATATCCTGTAGCCGAGGATCGAATCGAATTCGTTTTCCCGGCTGCGCTCTACCTCTGAAGACTCGGTCGCGGCCAGGATCTCATCGTAGACGGCGGCGGCCTGGCTCCAGCGGCCATTGCCTTCGAGGATACCGGCCACCCGGTCGAGAAGGCGGACCTTTTCCCAGTTGCGGCCGGCATGGTTGGCGGCCCGGCGTAGAGCGTTGGCAGCCTGCTGCCAGTCGCCGGCCGCGAGCCAGGCGTCGGCGATGCGCTCTTCGACAACCGCGGTGACCTCTGCGTGCTGTTGAAGGAAAGCTTCGTAGGCAGCGACAGCCTCGGCGTTGCGGCCCAAACGGGCCAGCGTTTCGGCGCGCAGGAATACGGTGTGACTCAGGAAGGGGTCATTCCCCGGCTGGGAGCCGGTCTGCGGCGAGATCTGTTCCAGCACGTTGAAGGCGAACACCGGCTGTTCGTCGGCGAGAAAGGAGAGCGCGAGTTGAAGGCGTGCTTCCTGCCGCTGGGCATGGGTGATCTGGGGGTCGGCCAGCAGCGCCTGGAGCAACCGCTGCTCCCCGCTGTAGTCGCCGTCCTCATGCAGCCAGGCCGCCTGCTGCAAGGGCGTTGCAGCCGCGAATGCCTCAACCGTCGCCCGCTGACGGGGCACGGCACTGCTCGTCCGAGACGCTGCCAACTGCGGCGGGACAGGGGTCGGGTCGGCCGCCGCGGGAGCGGTCGCCCCGACGGACGAGGGCGGGCTGGTGTCAGTCGGGGCGCCGATGGAGGAA